>PLLD01000032.1 GCA_003141205.1 Gemmatimonadota bacterium | reverse complement strand
TCGGCGATCTCGCGGGATTCGTCGCGGCGACCTATCTCCGGGGCGTTCCGGTCGTGCAGATCCCGACCACGCTCCTCGCCATGATCGACGCCGCGATCGGCGGCAAGACCGGTGTCGACACCCCGGCGGGAAAGAATTTGGTGGGAGCGTTCCACTCGCCGGCCGCGACACTGGTGGATCCGACCGTGCTGGCGACTCTCCCCACCCGTCAGCTCGCGGCCGGCCTCGCGGAGGCGATCAAGCACGGCGCCGTTGCCGATGCCGCGTACTTCGCCCGCGTGCGCGACGATGCGCCGATGCTCCTCGAGGCGCCCGGAGCGGCGACGGGACCCGCGGGCGCCGCCCTGCTCGCACTCATCGCGCGCAGCATCGAGATCAAGAGCGACGTCGTCGCGCGCGACGCGCGCGAGAGCGGCGTGCGCAAGATCCTGAATTTCGGCCACACGCTCGGGCACGCGCTCGAAACCGAGAGCGGCTACACCCTGCTGCACGGAGAAGCCGTCGCGATCGGCATGGCGCTGGAGGCCCAGCTCGCGGAGCTCGCCGCGATCGCGGAGTGCGGCGTCACGGAGGAGATCTGTCGCGCGCTCGACCGCGCGACGTTGCCGTCTGCGCTGCCACCAGGCGTGGATGCGGACGCGATCGTGCGGCGCACGCACGCGGACAAGAAGGCGCGCGCGGGCGAGGTCGCCTACGCGTTGCCGCAGCGGATCGGTCGCATGGCCGGTGCGGACAAGGGGTGGGCAATTCCGTTGTCGGACGCATTCGTGCGCGGCGCGCTCAGTTGACCGCGACGACACACGCGATTACACTGCGCCCCTGATCCCACCGGACAAGGGGCCGCCATGCAGCATGTGACCGAAGGCAGGTCAAGAGGCGTATTCCGAAATTCTCAATCCACTGCTTTCGATCAATATCTCCAGGACATACAAAAGCTCCCCTTAATCTCGGACACCGAAGAGGAGCGACGCCTGGCACGCCGCGCCCGGCGCGGTGATGAAAAGGCCGCAGAGCGGCTCGTGACGGCGAACCTCCGCTTCGTCATCTCCTACGTAAAAAAATATCAGGGCCACGGCCTCGACCTGAGCGAGCTGGTAGCGATCGGCAATGAGGGACTCCTCAAGGCCGTCCGAAAATTCGACCCCGAGCAGGGCGTCAAGTTCATCTCGTACGCCGTGTGGTGGGTCCGCCAGGCGGTCCTGAAGGCGCTCGCGGAGCAGACGCGCTCCGTCCGGATCCCGCTCAACCAGAATTCGCAGCTCATCAAGCTCGCGCGGGCCGAGACGGTCCTGTCGCAGGTCCTGAAGCGGGATCCGACGGACGACGAGATCGGGCGGTTGATCGAGGAGACGCCCAACGCGGTGCGCGCGGCGCGTCAGATGTCGGCGACGGAGGTCTCGCTCGACGCGCCGATCGACCGGTCCGATCGTGAAGCGTGCACGCTCGGCGAACGATTTGCCGGCGTCGACGGCGTCGAGATCGAGGACGTCACCGACTTCAAGCTGATGCGCGAGTTCATCGACCGCATCTTCCGGAAATATCTGACGCCGCGCGAGCGCAAGATCCTGTATCTGTATTATGGATTGGAAGAGGGCTCGGAGGCGATGACGCTGGAGAAGATCGGCGCGCTCCTGGGAGTGACGCGGGAGCGCATCCGGCAGATCCGGGAACGGGCGTTCGAGAAGCTGCGGGAGTCGCCCGACGGATCGGCGCTTGCCGGATTCTGGAACGCGGCGTAAGCCTCCTCAACCCGACGGTTGCCAGCGCATCACGAGTGCGCGTTCTCCTCGTTGATGACGAGCCCTCCATCCGCCTTGCGCTGCGGCGCTTCTTCGCGCGCGAGGGATGGGAGGTGGAGGAGGCGGATGATGGCCGCGCCGCGCTCGACAAGCTCGACGTCACGCCCGGCAGCCCGATCGCGTTCGACCTCATCATCTGCGACCTCCGCATGCCCGGCTTCTCCGGGATCGATCTGCACGAAGCGCTGAGCGCGGCCCGCCCCGAGCTGCTCGAGCGCCTCGTGCTCGCCACCGGCGACGTCGTGTCGCCCGACGCGGCGGACTTCGTGCGGCGCACGGCCTGCCCGGTCTTGCAGAAGCCGTTCGAGCTCGCGCACCTGCGCGCGCTCATGCACCGCATCGGCGGCCACGGTAACTTGTAAGCACCGGACACGCCCGCCCGTTCCCGTCGAACGCGGCGCCCGCCGAGTACCCGGTCCCGCATGTCGTCCCTCGAACACCAGCCCGTCTTTCTTGACCCCCTCGGCCGCCGCGCCCGCGGCTGGCGTCGCCTCTGGCTCATCGCCGGCGGCGTCGCCACGGCGTTCGCCGCGCTGCTCATCCTCGCGGTCGCGATCCCGCCCCTCATCCCATCGCTCCCGATCAACCACCAGCTCGCCCCTCCGATCGCGCTCACGCGCGATCAGCGCGAGCGGATCGCGATCCGGCGCCGTCTCGCCGAGGACTTTCGCCACCCGGCCCCGCCGGCGCGGCACGGACGCGCCATCCCTCCGGGGGGCGGCCGCGTCCCGGCCCCGCGCGGCTCGTCCGCGGATCCCATCGTCGCCGGCTTCTACGTCTCGTGGGCGGACAACTCCCTCGCGTCCC
>PLLD01000236.1 GCA_003141205.1 Gemmatimonadota bacterium | reverse complement strand
TGCGCGGCCGGAACACCCCACCGCAGGTCTACACCGCCAAGGAGCGCCCCGTGCTCCCCACCGTGCCGCTGGTGGTCATGGTGAATGGGATGAGCGCCTCGGCCTCGGAGATCGTGGCGGGCGCCCTGCAGGACCATGACCGTGCCCTCATCGTGGGGACGACATCGTTCGGCAAGGGACTGGTGCAGACGCTGTTCCCGCTCGATGGCGGGTACGCGCTCAAGATGACGACCGCCAAGTGGTATACACCGAGCGGCCGGTCGATCCAGAAGGAGCGCAAGCTCCTGCCCGATGGCGAGCTGGTCGAGGTGCACCCGGATTCGTTGGAGAATACGCCGACGGGACAGGCGACGCCGAAGACACGGAAGATCACGATCGACGGGAGCTCGGTTCTCGCAGCCCGCTCGGATTCGGTGGAGACCGACTCGGCGCGCCGGGCGCGTCCCACCTTCAAGTCCGATGCGGGGCGTCTGGTATACGCTGGCGGGGCCATCACGCCCGACGTCATCGTGAAGCCCGAGACGCTGAGCACCCGAGAGCAGAACTTTTTCGCGAAGGCGGTCGGGCCGAAGACGCAGCAATTCGCGCAGGTCCTCTCGAATCTCGCCCTGGATCTCAAGCCAGCCGTCCGGCCCGACTTCACCGTGCAACCGGCCTGGCGCGACGATCTGTACGCGCGGCTGCAGTCGGTGGGGATCGCGATCCCGCGCGCGCAGTATGACTCGGTCACGCCGACGATCGACCACCTCATCGCGGACCGGGTGACGCGCGTCGCATTCGGTGACTCCGCTCTCAAGCGGCGCCAGCTGCCCGACGATGTCCAGCTGCGTCGCGCGCTCGAGCTCATAGAGCGTGGTCAGTCGCAGCACGACCTGTTCGTGGAAGCGCAGCAAATGGCGGCGGCCCAGCCCTAGCCCGCGCCGGTGGCCCGACAGGCCCCCCAGGGAACATTTTCCCACCGCAGGACGTACCACCACAGGCGCCGTCGGCCGTGCGTATCAACGTACACGGCATGGCAATCGTAACCGCATAAACGGGTTACGTTTCCCTATTCGATCTGGCGCGCCGGGTGAGCGGTGCATGCACCCGGAGCTTTGTGGAGGTCTTTAATGCGAAAGCCCCGTCCGAATACATATAATCCTGCGCAAGCACTGCATCTGATCGCGAGCGATCGGACCGGCTCGCCTTTGAGCTGCCCGTCGTGCTCCGGCCCCATCGAGCGCGACCCTCGGCATGCGCCGCCGCCACCCAAGTCCCAGGTGACGTTACGCTGTACCCGGTGTGGTCGATTTGCGCGATATATTGCGGGTGCGGCCTGATTCGGTCCGTGCGCGCGGAGGACGCGTTCCATGGCTCGGCTCCAAGGTACGGTGAAATGGTTTAACGACGCGAAGGGGTACGGCTTCATTTCGCGCGAAGGGGGACCGGACGTGTTCGTCCACTTCAGCGCGATACAGGGATCCGGCTTCAAGTCGTTAGCGGAAGGCGAAAAGGTCGAATTCGAGATCGTCGAGGGACAGAAGGGACCTCAGGCCGCCGACGTTTCGAAGGCATGACTACGTCCACGCGGGACATGCGGGGGTTGACCGGGGTGATTTCACGCCCGGTCGACCCCTCTTGACTTTAGTACCAGACTGATACTAATTGGCTGGGATGCCCGCGTATCCCTTCGCCCCCGAGTCCCCGGGCTCGGCGACCGTAGCATCCCCCGTCCGCGTCGAACCGCCCCCCTCTCCCCGCGGCTGGGCCGCCAGCTGCGCAGTCGACCTCGTCCTCCTATCCCCCCGCCAAGGGCGGCTTGCGGTGTTTCTGGAGCGGTCGACGGGGGAGCGCGCCGGGGACGAGCCGAGCTGGGCACTTCCGTGGGGCACCCCCTGGCCCACGGACGCTACGCTGGATGATTGCGCTCGCCGCATTGCGGCGCGTGCGCTCCACCATGAGGACGCGCCCCCGCTCACCTGGCTGGCCCAAGCGGGGACCTTCGCGGACGACCGACAGCATCCCGGCCGAATCGAGCTCTCGGTGGGAATCGTGGCGACCGTTCCGGCGGGCGCCCGCCAGCCGGATGCCCCGTCCGGTGAGTCGAGCGGTGCCTGGTTCACGGAGGTCCCGCCGCTGCATGACCGGCACCGCGCCGTCCTCGACGCGGCGGTCGCCGCCATCCGGCTCTCCATCGACACGGCGCCGGTCGCCTTCCGGCTCCTTCCGGCCACCTTCACGCTGAGCGAGCTGCAGCAGGTGTATGAGATCCTGCTCGGGCACCGGCTCCACAAGGCGAGTTTCCGCCGCGCGCTCCTGGCCGCGTCCCTCGTCGAGGCGACCGATGACTGGCGGAGCGAGGGACGGGGGCGTCCGGCACAGCTCTTTCGTTATGCCCCGCGCCGCCGGCGGCCGCGCCGCCGCGGAGTGCGGTTCGACTTACTGCGCGGGTGACGACGGGCTGAGGATCGGGATCTGCAGCCCGGCTCCGAAGGGCGCCTCGGGCGGGATAGAGATCGGCAGCAGCCCCGTCACGGCAATCGTACCAAGGAGAGCGCGTGCGGCCGCGCGCTG
>PLLD01000267.1 GCA_003141205.1 Gemmatimonadota bacterium | reverse complement strand
AACTCCTACTATCGCGACGACATCCTGCGCGCCACGCGCCTCGCCGAGCGCGGGCTGCACCATGTCGACTGCGGTACGAGTGGCGGGATTCTCGGTCTCGAGCGTGGGTATTGTCTGATGATCGGGGGCGAAGGGGATGTGGTGCGCCGGCTCGACCCGATCTTCGCGACCCTCGCTCCGGGAGCGGGATCGGCGCCCCAGACGCCCGGTCGTGCAGGGCGCGGCGGCACCGCGGAGCGGGGCTATCTGCACTGCGGTCCGCACGGCGCCGGCCATTTCGTGAAGATGATCCATAACGGCATTGAATACGGGATGATGGCGGCGTATGCGGAGGGACTGAACATCCTCAAGCACGCCGGTGTGGGGAAGGAGGCTCCGGTCGCCGATGCCGAGACCACGCCGCTCCGCGATCCCGCAGCCTATCAGTACGATCTCGACCTGCCCGACATCACGGAAGTCTGGCGTCGCGGCAGCGTGATCGCCTCCTGGCTGCTCGATCTCACCGCCGCCGCCCTTGCCGCCGATCCGGCCCTCGAACACTTCCAGGGACGGGTGTCGGACTCGGGGGAGGGACGCTGGACCCTTGAAGCGGCGATCGACGAGGCGGTGCCGGCGAACGTCCTCGCCGCGGCGCTTTTCGGGAGGTTCACCTCGCGCGGCGAGGCCGACTTTCAAAACCGCCTTCTCTCCGCCATGCGTGCCGAGTTCGGCGGCCATGCGGAGAAAGGTGCCCCGGGACCGGTCGGTCGTGTGCGGGGCGTCTTGTGAAGGGCATCTTGTGAGTGGCGTCTGAAGAAGGGCCCTCCCGATGTGGCGGGGTCGCGTCTGCTCGACAGAATCCAGCACGAGGCGTTTAGGTATTTCCTGCACGAAACGAACCCCGACAACGGGCTGGTATTCGACACGACCAGCGGGACCGCGCCGGCGAGCATCGCGGCGGTGGGGCTCGGGCTCACCGCGTATCCGGTCGCCGTCGAGCGGGGGTACATCTCCCGGGCGCAGGCCGCGGCGCGTACGCTCACGACGCTGCGGTTTTTTTGGGGCAGCAAACAGGGGCCCGAGCCGGACGCCACCGGATACCGAGGCTTCTACTATCACTTTCTCGACAGGCACACCGGCGCGCGCGTGTGGCAGTGCGAGCTCTCGACCGTCGACTCCGCCCTCCTGATCGCGGGGATGCTGACCGCCGCGGCCTATTTCGACGCCGATCGGCCCGTCGAGCGCGAGATCCGCGAGCTCGCGGATAAGCTGTACGCGCGGGTGGATTGGCAATGGGCACAGAACGGCGGAATGACGGTCACGCACGGATGGAAGCCGGAAGGGGGATTTCTGCCCTACCGATGGGAGGGTTACGACGAGGCGTTGGTGCTCTACGTGCTCGGACTGGGCTCCCCCACGCATCCCCTTCCGGCCGAGAGCTATCGGACCTGGGCCACGACCTACGAGTGGAGGACAGTCTACGAGACGTCCTTCCTGTACGCCGGACCGCTCTTCACCCATCAACTCTCGCACGTGTGGATCGACTTCCGCGGCATCCAGGACGAGTTCATGCGGGGGCGAGGAAGCGATTACTTCGAGAATAGCCGGCGTGCCACCCTGGTGCAGCAACAGTACGCCATGCGGAATCCCCAAGGGTACGCCCACTATGGGGAATGGTGCTGGGGAATCACCGCGACCGACGGACCGGGGGAGCTCACCCGCGATGTCGGTGGCCTCACCAGACGGTTTTTCGGCTACCGGGCGCGCGGCGTACCCGACGGCCCGGATGACGGCACCATAGCCCCGTGGGGCGTCGTCGCGTCGTTGCCATTCGCGCCCGAGATCGTGCTGCCGACTATCGCCCACCTGTGGCGGCTGCGACTCGGCGGGGCCCACCGCTATGGCTTCAAGACGACGTTCAATCCCACGTTCCCCGATCCCGGCGGGTCGCCCCACGGCTGGGTCTCGCCGTGGCACTGCGGTCTCGATCAGGCGCCGATCGTCCTGATGATCGAGAACTACCGCTCGGGGTTGGTGTGGGAATTGCTGCGTGGGTGCCGATACGTGGTGGCCGGGCTCCGCGCGGCCGGTTTTACCGGGGGTTGGCTCTCTTCGCAGCCCCCCCAGGGAGATCCCGGGTGAGATCACGAAAGCTCTGACCTACTCTTCCGGCTGTGCCCGCTCCTTCGGGAGGTCGCAGCCGATGATCGAGCCGGTCACCCCGTTGCCCCCCGGAGGCCGGCGGGGGTTTGCGGGTCAGGGCCGCCGGACGGAGCGCCCGGCGCACGCGAAGGCACCGTCCGAGCTCCGGGTGCGCGGGGGGGGATGCTGTGTCGGTCGCGGGACCTGGGACGTGGTCACTATGAGCCTCGGCTACAACCGGCCGCTCTATTTGCTGCCGTTCGATCGTCGGTACTCCTACATCACCGACATGTGCCATTTCACTCCGCCGCTCGACGCGGAGCAGCATGCCGCAGTGGCTGACAGCAAGCGGGTGATCTACGACGGCTTTCTGGAGGCCGTGGAGAGCGGGCTGCCCAGGGACCGCGCCGGCATCCTCGTGGATGAGGAATTTGGGGCCGAGCTCCTCCGCGATGCGGCCCGGGTGGGGTGCGTGACGGCGGTATCGACCGAGAGCAGCGGGTCCGACGAGTTTGAATTCGAGTACGGCGCGGCATTCGCGCAGCACATCGCGGCTGTCGCGCCGACCTTCGCGAAGGTCCTGGTGCGCTATAATCCGGAGGGCGACGCGGCCCTTAACCGGCGCCAGACGGCCCGGCTGAAACAGCTTTCCGACTATTGCCGCGGTGCGAGCCAGCCGTTCATGTTCGAGCTGCTGGTGCCGGCGACGCCGGCCCAGCTGGATCGCGTGCAAGGGCAGAATGCGGCCTACGATCTCCGGCTCCGTCCGGAGTTGATGCTCGCGACGATCCGCACCCTGCAGGACGCTGGCGTCGAGCCCGATGTGTGGAAGATCGAGGGGCTCGATCGCGCGGAGGACTGCGAGCGCATCGTCGGGGTCGCCCGGCGCTATCGCGAATGGGCGACGATCTTCGAGCAGCGCCAACCATGAAGATCAGTCCCCTCGCGGGCCATCCGGCTCCGGCGGCGATGCTTCTCGACGTCTCCAAGCTGGTCACGGCCTATTACGTCGACATCCCCGATCCCTCGGTGCCCGCCCAGCGAGTCGCGTTCGGCACGTCGGGGCATCGCGGCTCGGCATTCGAGCGGACCTTCAACGAATGGCACGTCGTCGCGATCAGCGAGGCCATCTGCCGCTACCGCCGATCGCAGAGCATCGACGGCCCGCTCTTTCTCGGCCTGGACACACACGCGCTGTCCGTGCCGGCCGGCGCCACCGCCCTCGAGGTGCTAGCGGCACACGGCATCGATGTCATGCTCGCCGAGCACGACGAATACACGCCGACGCCCGTGGTGTCGCACGCCATCCTCTGCTACAACCACGGACGCGTCACGGGGCTGGCCGACGGCATCGTGATCACGCCGTCCCACAATCCGCCGGACAATGGAGGGTTCAAATACAACCCCCCCCATGGGGGCCCGGCCGATACCGCCGTCACCAGCTGGATCGAAGCCCGGGCCAATGAGTTAATGGAGGGCGGCCTCGAGAGCGTGAAGCGCATTCCCTACGAGAAGGCGGTGCGTGCCGCCACGACGCACCGGCATGACTATCTCAACGCGTACGTGCGCGACCTGGGGAACGTCGTCGACATGGAGGCGATCCGGGGCGCGGGCATTCGCCTGGGCGTGGACCCCCTCGGCGGAGCCGGCGTCCACTACTGGGCCCCCATTGCGGAGCGCTTCCAGCTCGATCTGACGGTCGTGAGCGACGTCGTGGATCAGACGTTCCGGTTCATGCCGGTCGATTGGGATGGCCGGATCCGGATGGACCCGTCATCGGCATACGCGATGCAGCGGTTGATCGATCTCAAGGACCGGTTCGACATCGCCTTCGCATGCGATACCGATCACGATCGTCACGGGATCGTCGCGGCGAGCACGGGTCTGCTGCCGCCCAATCACTATCTCGCGGTCGCCATGCATCACCTCTTCCAGCATCGGCCGCAGTGGCGTCCGGACGCCGGGGTGGGGAAGACGGTGGTGAGCAGCGGCATGATCGATCGGGTGAGCGCAGAGCTCGGCCGGCGGCTCTACGAGGTGCCCGTCGGCTTCAAATGGTTCGTCGCCGGCCTGGGTGACGGCTCCCTCGGCTTCTGCGGCGAAGAGAGTGCCGGAGCGTCGTTCCTGCGCCGCGACGGCACGGTGTGGACGACGGACAAGGATGGCATCGCTCCCGCGCTGCTCGCGGCGGAGATCACGGTGCGCGCGGGTCGCGACCCCGGGGAGATCTACGGCGAGCTGACGCGCGATTTCGGCGAGCCGGTGTACGATCGGGTCGAGGCGCCCGCGACCCCCGAACAAAAGAAGCGGCTCGCGGCGCTCTCGCCGCACGCAGTGCGCTGCGCCGACCTTGCCGGGGAAGCGGTCCAGAGCATCATCAGTGCGGCTCCGGGAAACCACGCGCCGATCGGCGGCGTGAAGGTAGCCACGGCGACGGGCTGGTTCGCCGCTCGGCCGTCGGGCACGGAGGCCATCTACAAGATTTACGCCGAGAGTTTCCGCGGGAAGGAGCAGTTGGAGCGGATCTTGGAGGAGGCGCAGGCGATCGTCGATACGGCGCTCGCGAGCTCGGCGTGAACGGCACCCTGCGGACTTCCCGTCCGTCGGCTGCGGTGCTGCGATCCGCGACGGCGCCATGCATCCTGACGATCAACGGCGGCTCCTCGAGCATCCGGTTCGCGGTGTACGATGCCGGCGCACCGCCGCGGCGACGCCTCGATGGGAAGATCGATCGCATCGGCTTGAGCGGCACGAACCTGACCGTGAATGATCCGGCGGGCCCACCGCGGGCCCCGCACCGCCTCGCCGCCGCGGACCACCGCACGGCCGCGGGATTCCTCCTGGACTGGCTCGAGACGCAGCCGGTCTTCGCGTCGGTCGCAGCCGTGGGACATCGCGTGGTGCACGGCATGCAGCATTCCGAGCCGGAGCGGGTCACGCCGAAGCTGCTCGCGGAGCTGCGCCGCATCACGCCGTATGACCCCGATCACATGCCGCGCGAGATTGGGCTGATCGCGGCGTTCGTGCGGCGGCATCCACGGCTACCCCAGGTCGCGTGCTTCGACACCGCCTTTCATCGCACCATGCCGCGGGTCGCCAAGTTACTGCCGATCCCGCGGCGCTATGCGGCAAAGGGTGTCGAGCGGTACGGTTTCCACGGCCTGTCCTACGCTTATTTGATGGAGGAGCTGGGCCGCCTCGATCGCGTGGCGGCGCAGGGCCGAGTGATCCTCGCCCATCTCGGCAATGGCGCCAGTCTGGCCGCCGTGCACCACGGCGCCAGTGTCGACACCAGCATGGGCTTCACGCCGACGGCAGGATTGGTGATGAGCACCCGCACGGGAGACCTGGATCCCGGTCTGGTGTACTACCTGGCGCGCACCGAGCGGATGACCGCGGCGCGATTTCAACACATGGTGACCCACGAATCCGGTCTGCTTGGAGTGTCCGCGACAAGCTCCGATGTGCGCGATCTGCTCGAGCGGGAAGCCGGTGACGCGCGGGCGGCGGACGCCCTGGCGCTGTTCTGTTATCAGGCGAAGAAATGGATCGGCTCGTTCGCCGCTGCGCTCGGCGGAGTGGACACGCTCGTCTTCACCGGTGGCATCGGCGAAAATGCGCCGCTCATCCGGGAACGGATCTGCGCCGGCCTCGGTTTTCTCGGCCTCGCGCTGCACCAGAAGCGCAACGCGCGGAATGCACCGCTGATTTCGCCGGCGACCGGGCGCGTGACGGTACGGGTCATCCGCACCGACGAGGAGCTCATGATCGCGAGATCCGTCGCGCGCGTCCTCCATCTCGGCTCATTTCGGGAATCGTGAACCATGCCACATGACACACTCGCGCCGGACCTGCTCCGCAAGATGGATGCGTACTGGCGTGCCGCCAATTATCTGTCGGTCGGCCAGATCTATCTCTACGACAATCCGCTCCTGAAGGAGCC
>PLLD01000198.1 GCA_003141205.1 Gemmatimonadota bacterium | reverse complement strand
TCGCGGTCGAGGTCCGTGGCGAGGAAGATGTGGTCCGCGCGACGGCCCGCCTTCTCGATCGCGGTGACCTGGCGGCGCCGGTCGGCGGGGATCTCGTAGTCGGGCGCGAAGTCGTGCTCCACGTCCACGCCCAGCTGGCCCTTGCCCGGGTTCTCCGGCAGGTCGCGGACGTGGCCGTAGGAGGCGAGCACGGTGTACCCGGGCCCGAGGTAGCGTTCGATCGTCTTGGCCTTCGCCGGCGACTCGACGATCACGAGGTTTTCGGTCATGGCGAGCGAGTCTAGCACCGGCCTCTCACCGCCCGATCACGCGGCGCCCGGCCGACCGGCGCGCGAGGCTCGTCGCGGCTTCAGCGACCGGCCCGCCACGGCGCCGCGCCAGGGCTCGCGGATGCCGCGTCAGAGCTCGCGGACGCGGCGCAGGAAGTCCTCGTCGACCTCGAGGTCGGGCTCCGGCTCCGCGAGCTGGATCGACACGATGGCCTCCGGAGACTCGAACGCGGCCGCCGCGACGGGCAGCTCCACGAAGCGGATGTGGGTGTACGGGAAGACGAACGTGGAGTCCGCGCGCTCGGCGAAGAGCGGGCGCGTCCGGCTCATGGTCCGCAGGTTCGTGCCGACGAGGACGCTGTCGCCCGGCGAGGGCGCCTCGAAGAGGTCGATGAGCAGGGGCTGCTCGTTGATCAGGTGCAGAACTGCGTCGCGGATCACGGACGGTAGAAGTCGATCACGATCCGGATCTGGCTGCCCGAGATCCAGACGCCGATCCCGACCCGGTCGTATGCCGGGTTCATCAGGTTGACGTAGTGCCCGCCCGGCGGGCTCCACGAGCGCTCCGACTGGAAGTAGAGCTGGGTCCCGAGCGCCGACGCGTTCGCGCTCGAGGCCGAAAGGCAGCCGAGGTTCTCGCCCCAGCGATAGCTGGTGTAGCCCGCGCCCCGGAGCCGGTCGCCAGGGGTCCCGCCGTCGAAGTGGCTGCACACGCCGCTGGTGGCGAGCAGCTTCGCGTACGGGCGGGAGACCGTGTTGCTGATCCCGCTGTCGAGCACCAGGGGGGCGACGCCACTCCCGCCGGGGCTCGAGCACGCACCCGACGAGGTCACGAGGCCGCCGCCGCGCGTGCAGTTCATCAGGCTCAGGAAGTAGCGCTCAGCGGAGGCCCATGCGCCGCCGGTCGAGCCGCCGCCGGCGGACGGCGGCGACGCGGGCTTGGGCGTCGGTCGCGGGGTCGGCTTGGCAGGCGCGGGCATCGGCTTGGCGGTCGGCTTGGCAGGCACGGGCGTCGGCTTCGCGGTCGGGGCCGGGGTCGATGCCGGCGTTGCCGCCGGCTTCGCGGCGGTCGCGAAATGGGCCGTGATCGGGCCCGAGATCGCCGTGCCATCGGCGCCGACGGCGTCGCGCGTGACCGACATCGTCACGTCGGTGCCCCAGGGCAACGGGTCCCGCGGGTTGAAGATGACGACGGTGTCGTCCTCGGCCCAGTGGTAGTCGCCNNGGCGTCCCGCGCGATCTCCTCGGTGCCGGCGCGCGGGCGGAAGCGGACCACAGCCGGCGTCACGATCGTCTCGACGGTGAGCGGCGAGATCGCCGCGACCGGCGCCCCGTCCGCGTCGACGAGCCCGCCCGCGATCGCGATCGTGTACGTCGTCCCCGCGGCAAGCCCGTCGCCCGGGATGAACGTGAGGCTCTCGGTCGGGCCGACGGCGTTGTCGGACTGGAGCTCACCCGCGATGGGCGGGTCGATCCGGAAGGCGGCCCGCGCGGCTGCCGCGTCGACGGGGCGATCGAAGGCGACGATGAACGGCGTGTCCGGCGAGACCCGCCCATTCGAGAGCGATCCCGTCGCGACGATCCGCCCGCCGGTGGGACCCCGCGTGTAGAAGGCGGTCCGGAGCGGGTCACCCAGCGTCGCGCCCGCGGCGCTGCGGGCCGACGACGCGATCGTGAGCGTGTAGTAGGTCTCGGGCGCCCATGCGCTCCGCGCGGTGACCAGCAGGCGCCGGTCGCCGTCGAGCCAGGAGAGGTTCAGGGGCGTCTGCGGGTCGACGGTGAGCGCCGCGGCGACGCTCGCCTCGTCCATCGGCGCGGCGAACTCNNGCGCGGCAGGGTTCCCACCGCGGCGGCGAGCACCAGCAGGCCCGTGCCGGCGGCGATTGCCGCCCGGATCGCGACGCTGCGCCGGCGCAAGACCGACAGGTAGAGCGCCACGAACACGGGAACGGCCAGGATCGCGGCCGCGATCTTCCGCAATAGACGCTCCTCGCTGCAGGTCCGGCGCCGTGCGCGAGGGGCCGTGCCCCGCTCGCTCTCCCCCACGGTCGGCTCGCACCATACCACCGGCCGTCGAGCAGGGGCAACCGGACCCCGGATCGCGCGCTGCCCGCGTGCACGCATCCCCGATGGATCAGGACCCGCCCGGCACCGCGGCGGCGCCTCCCGGCGTGCGTTCTCGCCGGCGCTGCGGCGTCGTTGCGGCAAGCGCGCCGCCCGGCCCGTACCGCCCGAGCGCGGCGACGACCAGGCCATCGCCCTCCAGGCGGGTGAGCACCGCGAGGATCGTCGCCGGCGCGTAGCCGGTGGCGTCGACCAGCTCCTCGAGCGTCGCGGCGC
>PLLD01000200.1 GCA_003141205.1 Gemmatimonadota bacterium | reverse complement strand
GCGGCCGCGTGACCGTGGTGACGCAGGACGCGGCGACGGGGGTGGTACTGATGGTGGCCGGTGCGGACCGTGCGGCGCTCGAGCGGACGGTGGAGACCGGGGAGATGCACTACACGTCGCGGTCGCGCGGGTTGTGGCACAAGGGTGCGACGAGTGGCAACCGGCAGGTTGTGCTGTCGCTGTCGGCCGATTGCGACGGCGACACGGTGCTGGCGCGCGTACAGCCCGTGGGTCCCGCGTGTCACACGGGGGCGGTGTCGTGCTTTGGCGATGTGGCGCTGGTGAGCGATGCGGTGTCGGCGTTGGATCGGACGATCGCCGTTCGGGCGGCGGTGGCGCCGGGGGGGGGGGCGAGCTATCCGCGTGCGCTTTTGGGCGACCGGAACCGGCGGCTCAAGAAGTTAGGGGAGGAGGCGACGGAGCTCGCGGTGGCCTGCGCGGATGGTGACGCAGACCGGGCGGCGGACGAGGGGGCCGATCTCATCTATCACGCGTTGGTCGCGCTGCGAGCGGCGGGTGTGGGCCTGGATGCGGTACGTGCTGTTTTAGCGAAGCGGGCGTCGACGGCGTAGTCACGCCGCGGCGGACGGCGCCATGTGCGCGCGTATCCATATGGCGAAGGCGGTCTCCGAGAGGGTGCCGACGGCGAGGAGCACCATGGCAGGCACGACCTCGGCTTCGGGCGCATCGAGTCGCTGACCATTGAGGGCGAGGAATGTCGCGAGGGCGGCGAAGGCCGAGCGCTTGTTCCCGTCGCGGTAGCCGTGGGCACGGAGAAGGGCGAGCCCGAGCGACGCGGCGTGCGTCGCGATGTCCGCCGCTGGCGATTCGCGCGAGTGTGCGAGGACCGCGTCGATGCCGGCCGCGTTGGCGGTGCCGAAGACGCCACCGTATTGCGTGAGCAGCGCGCCATGGATTCCGTCGAGCATTTGGCGGGGGATCCAGGCTGGCTCGGGGGCGAGAGGCGTCGCCATCTATTTCGAGGCGAGCTCGCGGAGGGCGTTTCGGTAGCGGGCGTTGACCTCTTCGAAGGCTCGCATGCCGGCCTCGAAGGCGGGATCGTACGGGGAGAGGAGCACTCCTTGGTCGGTCCGGAGGACCGTGAGGGTATCGCCGGCCTTGAGACCGAGTGAATCGGCCATGTCCTTGGGGAGTGTGACTCCGATCGATCCGCCGACTCGGCGGGCGGTGACGGTCTTGGCCATTCGGGCTCCGTTTTGACTGAACGGAGCATAGTAGCACTTTAATGCTATCGAATCAAGCCATCTGTGTCGGTAGCACTAATATACTATTTCGACTGCTTCCGGCGAGAATTGCCTATGAAATGTTCTCGACTGTGCGCTTTTCAGCTCGAATGATCGTGCACGATCATCCACGTGCCGTGGATCCGCTGCATAAGTAAGGAGGTCGGACCGCGCGCAGTCGTAGAATCACCCCGAAAGAGTATGTAGAACGCCGCGACGTTGGCGACGTCGGGCCCGAGCGAATCGACCTGGACGATCTCGAGTCGCAAAGAGTCTCGCGTGACGCCAGGACGAAAGTAGTGCGCGGCATAATGCGCCCTGATCTCCGCACGACCGTGGAGGTACTGTTTCGGTGTCGCGAAGGTGGTGCGGGCGCTGTCCAGATAGATCGCGACGAACCGATCGAGATCCCCGGCGTTCCAGCCCGCGTTCGACGCCGCGAGGGCTGCCTCGATGCCGGGGCGCATGGACGCGCGGGAGGTCTGTGCGACGCTTTCGCGAGGAGCCACGAGAACACAACCGACCATCGCCAGCGCGGCACGCCATGCGGGACTCATACGTCGGCCTCCTGGTGCGCGCGTTGGCGCCTTACCGTTTGCGGGCGAGCAGCAAGCCGTCGCCGATCGTGACGAGGCAGGAGTCAACACGCGGATCATCGCGCACCTTCGCATTCAGCGCGCGAATCGCTTCGGTATTGGCCGCGTGGTCCGCGGGATCGACCACTTTGCCATCCTGAAGGGCGTTGTCCATGGCGATCAGTCCGCCGGGCCGAACGAGCACCAGACACCGCTCGTAGTACGCGTCGTACCCGGTCTTGTCCGCGTCGATGAACGCAAAGTCGAATGTGTCGCGTGCACCCTCGCGGATGAGCTGGTCGAGTGTGTCGCGCGCCGGCCCAAGCTTGAGGGTGATGCGGTCCGCGACGCCTGCCTGCGTCCAATACGTCCGGGCAATCTGCGTCCACTCCTCGCTCACGTCGCACGCGATGAGTGTTCCGCCTTTTGCCAGCGCTGCCGCGACCGCGAGGGCGCTATAGCCGGTGAAGGTTCCGATCTCGAGGCAGCGCTGGGCGCCCATGAGTCGGACGAGGAGCGCCATGAAGGCGCCTTGGTCGGCGCCGATCTGCATTTCCGCGTCGGGGAGCGCGGCGGTCTCCGTGCGGAGCGCTTGTAACACCGGGGTCTCCCGGGTCATCTCGACGGAGACGTAGTCCTCGACGGCGTCGGGCAGGAGGGTCCGTTTCATACGGAAGAATGCACGCGGCTCATTAAAGTTGGGATGCCTCGGGGCCTGGCTGGGGTATCGGCTCTGTCCCTTCATTCAGAATGTGAAGGTATTGATGGTAGGAGAAACCGCGACCCCGCCGCCGACCGGTAACCTCGCGCACAATATCCA
>PLLD01000011.1 GCA_003141205.1 Gemmatimonadota bacterium | reverse complement strand
ACGCTGGGGGGGTATGGGGAGGAAGAGGTGAGCTTCGCAGATCGCTTGTTTCTGACCGGGGCGCTCCGGATCGATGCAGGGAGCGGGTTTGGGCGTGCGTTTGCGACGGCGGCGTACCCCAAGGCCAGTGTGTCATGGCTCGCGATTAACCAGGGCCCAACGACGGTGCGGGTACGGGGGGCGTTTGGGGAGTCTGGCCTGCAGCCGACGAATGGGGCGGCGCTGCAGCTGTATGCACCGACGGTGTCGTACTTGGGGGGTACGACGGTGCCGGCGAATTCGCTGAGCTGGCCGGGGAACCCGAATCTGCAGCCGGAGCGGTCGGCGGAGCTTGAGGGGGGGGTAGATGCGGGGTGGGGGAACCGGGTGAGTCTGGAGCTCACGGCGTATGCAAAGACGACGCACGACGCGTTGGTGGACGTGAATCTGGGGGGGACGTTAGGGAATTACGCGTATGAAGAAAATATTGGGGAGGTGCGGAACACGGGGGTCGAGGGGAGTGTGACGGTGGGTGTGGTGCAGACGCGTTCGATCACGTGGGATGTGGCGGTCAACGCGTCGGTGAATCACAACACGTTGCTCTCGCTCGCGCCGGGGGTCGTGGCGCAGACGGTGCAAGAGTATCCGGGTAGCGAGCGCCAGACGCCAGGGTATCCGCTGTACGGGCTCTGGGCGCAGCAGGTGACGTATGCGGATGCCAATCACGACGGGATCATCGAGCCCAACGAGGTGACGATCGCCGACTCGGCCTCCTATATGGGGCCGAGCTTACCGACGCAGGAAGTCTCGGTCTCGACGCACGTGGGGCTGTGGCGGGGCGCGGTGACGGTAGGAGGGCTCGTGGACTACCGGGGCGGGTACAAGATCGCGAACGCAGAAGCGTATTACGCGAATGGTTTTGCGAATAATGAGATCGCGCAGAACGATCCGACGGCGCCGCTCTGGTTGCAGGCGCGTGTGGGACCAAACAACTCCGCCCGCGCCACCAATTCTTTGGATGTTGAAGACGGGGCGTTTGTGCGAGTGCGGGAGGTATCGGTGACGTATGCGCTGCCGCGGGGGGCGGTACGGGCGCTGCGCATGCAGAGTCTGAGTGTGACGGGGGCGGTGCGGAACCTGGCGTTGTGGACGCGCTACAGCGGGTCGGATCCCGAGGTGAGTAATACTGCTGGGAACGGCGTCCAATTGTCCCCGCTCTCGAATGGATACGTGTTGAACAATAATGTGCGAGAGGATTTTGGGACTGTGCCATTAGCGCGGTACTGGGTGGTGCGGCTGAATGTGGGGTTATAGCATGCGCCTGCGACTGGGGGGACTCGGGTTGGCGGCCATAGCCGTCGTGATGAGCTGCCGGCCGAGTGATGTGCTGAGTGTGCCGGCGCCCGCGGGGGTGGTGGCGAGTAGTACGCTCCAGAATCAGAGCGGGGCCGAGGGTACATTCAGCGCGGCGAAAACGCAATTGTTCGGTGCCGCAGATGGAATTTCTGGCTTCGGGCTGCTCGAGTGGAGTGGGTGGCTGACGGATGAGTTCAGGTTCAGCGCGTTCTCCAACTCCTTCAACTCGACTTGGGCCAACGTCGACGCCCGGATGACGGCTGCGGGGGGGGGGTTCGGGGAGCGGTCGGACCCGGCGTGGGAGAATCTTTTGCAGGCACGGTCGTCGCTGCTCCTGACTGTGCCCGAGCTCGTGCGATACGAACCAGCGAGTGGGCGGGCGAAGATCGGGGAGGCGTACGCGCTGCTCGGGTACGCGGAGCTGATCGTAGCAGAGGCGTATTGTGCGGGGACGCCGTTGGATCAGGTGCTCCCGGGTGGCGGGATACAGTACGGGACCCCGTTGACGACCGACTCGCTGTTGGGCGTGGCGGAAGGGCATTTCGACTCCGCTGTGGCAGAGGCGCACGGCGATGCGCCGACAGCGGGCTTGGCGGGCGTTGGGCTCGGGCGCACGCTGCTGGACCGCGGGCAGTATGCGGCGGCGGCGGCCGCGGTAGCGAGCGTGCCGACGAGCTTTGTGTACAACGCCGAGCTGGAGCCGACTTTGAGTTCGGGGGCGTCGCAGGACCCCAGCATCTACGCCTACGGGGTCGAGTCTCACTTTGGACGGGACTTCACGGTGGCGGATCAGGAAGGGGAGAACGGACTGAACTTCGTCTCGGCGCACGATCCGCGGTTGACGCTCGACAGTTCATTGACGACGTACGATGGGGGGCCCTGGTACCTGCCGACGAAGTTCGAGGCGAATTTGTCGCTTATTCCGTTAGCGACGGGGCTCGAGGCGCAGCTGATCGCGGCGGAGGCGGCCCTCCAGGCGGGCCAGTCGGGGACATGGCTCACGGATCTGAACACGTTGCGCAATAATGGGTGTGGTGTGCCGGGGGTCGACTCGACGTGCAGTCTGGGAACCGGACAGGTGCCAGGGCAAACCACGGGCGTCGCCTCGTTGGCCGACCCGGGGACGGACAGTGGGCGGGTGAGTCTGATGTTCCGGGAGCGGGCGTTCTGGTTGTTTGGGACGGGGACGCGGCTCGGGGATCTCCGGCGCTTGATCCGGCAATACGGGCGGGATCAGAGCACGGTGTTCCCGACGGGACCGTATGCGAACGGGAACAACCCGAACCTACCGACCCCGCTGCCGAACTATGGGACGGATGTGAACCTGACGGTGCCGACCCCGCCGGGCGGCGTCACGATCACGAATCCGAACTACAAGGGGTGCCTCACGTCGACGAAGACGGCGTAGATGGGCCGGTGGCTTCGACAGCCGCCCCCCTATGCAAGCGTAGGAGTCGCGCGCTCGAGTCACGGGTACCCCCAGGACCCTCCGGGAAGCTCCGCGTGGAGTGTCTCGCAGTAGAGACGCGCCGCCGGGCGACGCGTGTCGCGGGCTCCCGCGCTAGACACTCGTCCGGCCGCCGGGCCAAGGCGATGAAGCAGGCTCCTGAGCGGGCGCCGGACGCTCGCGAGCGCGACTGGATCGAGGGGATTGGTCGAAGCGATGTCGCCGCATTCGAGGCGATGGTACGCGCGTATGGCCCTCAACTGGCTCGCTTCGCTGTCGGCCTCGTTGGCAGCCGGGAGGACGCCGAGGACATCGCGCAGGACGTGCTCTGGCGAGTGTGGGATGGACGTGAGGGGTGGCGGCCGACGGCGTCGCTCCGCGCCTACCTGTTCACCGCCGTCCGGAACCGTTCCCTCAACCTGCTGCAGCGGGGTCGTATCCGCGCGCGGTACCAGGAGGCGACGCAACAGGCCGCCCGGCACGACGCCGAGCTCTCCACCCTCCCGAGTCCCGCCGATGGGCTCTACGAGGCGGAGGACCGTATCGCGGTGCTCGCGGCGCTCCGG
>PLLD01000020.1 GCA_003141205.1 Gemmatimonadota bacterium | reverse complement strand
GGGTGGGGGAACCGGGTGAGTCTAGCGCTCACCGCGTACTCGAAAGCGACGCACGCCGCGTTGGTGGATGTGAACACGGGGGCGACGTTGGGCGATTACGCCTATCAGGAGAATATTGGGTCGGTGCGGAACACGGGGATCGAGGGGAGTGTGACGGTGGGGCTTCTCGCGAGCCGGTCGGTAACGTGGGACGTCGCGGTGAATGCCTCGTTCAACCACAATACACTGATCTCCCTCGCGCCGGGAGTCGCGGCGCAGACAGTGTTCGGGGCAGCGGGGTTCCAATATCGGCAAGAGGTGGGGTACCCCTTATACGGGATCTGGGCGAACCGGGTGACGTACGCGGACGCCAATCACGACGGGATCATCGAGCCGAGCGAAATGACCGTGGCGGATTCGAGCTCGTACCTCGGCCCGAGCCTGCCGACGCAAGAGGTCTCGGTCTCGACGCACTTGGGGCTCTGGCGCGGTGCACTGACTATCGGCGGGCTCGTGGACTATCGCGGCGGGTACAAGATCGCGAACGAGGTGCCGTGGGACGATTTCGCTGGGAATACACCGGGGGAGAACGAGGCGACGGCACCCCTGTGGCTGCAGGCGCGGGCAAACGCCAACAGCTGTTGCACCTTCAATTCGTTGGACGTGGAGGACGGATCGTTTGTGCGGGTGCGAGAGGTATCGGTGACGTATGCGGTGCCGCGCTCGCTGGTCCGGGCGATTCGGATGCAGAGTCTGAGTGTGACTGGGGCGGTGCGGAACCTGGCGTTGTGGACCCGCTACAGCGGGCCGGATCCCGAGGTGAGTAATACCTATTCGAGCAACCTCCAGACTGCTCCGGGCCAAGGGGCGGCCTATATGGTGAATAACAATGTGCGGGCGGATAATGGAACGGTGCCGTTGGCGCGGTACTGGGTGGTGCGGCTGAATGTGGGGTTATAGCATGCGCCAGCGACTGAGTGGTTGTGGACTACTGGCCCTGATCGGGGTGGGGGCTGTGAGCTGCCGCCCGAGCGACGTGCTGAGTGTGCCGGCGCCCGCGGGGGTGCTGGCGAGTGGTACGCTCCAGAATCAAAGCGGGGCCGAGAGCGCACTCAATGCGGCGAATGCGCAACTGTTCTACGCGGCGGACGCGGCGTATGGGAACGGCCTCCTCATGTGGACGGGGCTGTTGACCGACGAGTTCATCTTTAGCGGGTTCTCCACGGACCCAACGTTTGCCAACATCGACGCACGGACGACGGTTGCGGGTGCGGGGTTTGCGGAGCGGGGAGACTTTCCGTGGGAGAGTCTGTTGCAAGCGCACGTGGAGTTGGTGCTCGCGCTGCCGGGGCTCAAGACGTACGAGCCGGCGAGCGGACGGTCCAAGATCGGCGCGGCGTACGCACTCGTGGGCTACGCGGAGTTGCTCCTGGCGGAGGATTATTGTGCGGGCACACCGTTAGATCAGGTGCTGCCGGGTGGCGGTCTCCAGTATGGGACCCCGTTGACAACCGACTCACTCCTGGGCGCGGCGGAAGCACACTTCGACTCTGCCGTGGCGGAGGCGAACGGCGATGCGCCGACCGCCGGCTTGGCGGGAGTCGGGCTCGGGCGTACGCTGCTGGACCGCGGGCAGTATGCGGCCGCGGCGGCCGCAGTGGCGACAGTGCCCCCGAGCTTCGTGTATAACGCCGAGCTGGACCCGAGTACAGGCGGGCTGGGGGCGGAACAATCGAACATTTATGCTGGTGGTACGCAGGAAAACTACGGTCGCATCTTTAATGCGGGGGATCAGGAAGGGGAGAACGGGTTGAACTTCGTGTCGGCGCATGACCCGCGCCTGACGTTCGATACGACCTATCAGACCTATGACGGTGGGACGTGGTATCTGCCCACCAAGTTTGCGACGGATCTGGCCGACATCCCATTAGCGACGGGGCTGGAGGCGCAGCTGATCGCGGCCGAGGCGGCCCTCCAGGTGGGCCAGTTGGGGCCATGGCTTACGGACCTGAACGCGTTGCGCAATAGCGGATGTGGTGTGCCGGGGGTCGACTCGACGTGCAGTCTCGGGACTGGACAGGTGCCGGGTCAAGTCACGGGCATCGCGTCGTTGGCCGATCCCGGCACGGATAGCGGGCGGGTCAGTCTGATGTTCCGGGAGCGGGCATTCTGGTTGTTTGGTACGGGGACGCGGCTCGGGGATCTCCGGCGGCTGATCCGGCAATACGGGCGGGATCAGAGCACGGTTTTCCCAACGGGGCCGTATGCCCCCGCGCATCAAAGCCAGCTGCCGACGCCCCTGCCGAACTATGGGACGGATGTGAACCTGACCGTGCCGACGCCGGCCGGGAATGACCTCGGTACGATCATGATCACGAATCCGAGCTACAAGGGGTGCCTCACGTCGACGAAGACGGCGTGAAAGACCCAATTCCGGCGCTCACACCTTAGCACCCACATGCCAACTAACCGGCGAGACTTCCTCCGGTCGACGTCGGCTGCGGCCGCGTTTGGCCTGCTGACTGTCCCGCCCAGGTCCCCGCTGGCCGCGCTCGTCCGGGTGGCGACTCCGCTCGGGAGCACGCCCGGCGACCCAGAGCTTCGGGACCTCGCGATGCGCGCGCTCGATGCGGCCACGTCGGCGGGAGCGACCTACGCCGATGTCCGCATCCAGGACTCCCTCCTCCGTATCACGGCCGTGGGGGATACCCGGGTAGACTGGCTGGATTTGCGGGCCAGTTTGCTCCTGGGCGTCCGGGTGATTGCCAACGGCGCGTGGGGGTTTGCGAGCACGGCCCGGCTGACGCCGGACGATGTGGAGCGCGTAGCGCTGGCGGCGGTGGCGCAGGCCAAAGCCAACGGCATCGGGCGCGCGGATCCGGTGGTGCTGTCGCCGACGCCGGCCATTCCGAATGGCGAATATACCACGCCCATTAAGCAGGATCCGTTCGCCGTCTCCTTCGATGACACGGTGAACTTGTTGATCACAGGGCAAGAGCCGACCTACAAGGCCGTGGAGGCCCACGGCGGCACCGGCGGCGTCGTTAGTCTCTCGGCCGACGTCCGGTTCCGACGCGAGATCCAGTCTTTTGCGTCGAGCGAAGGGTCGTGGATCGTCCAGACGCTCTATAGCGCGCGCGGGATGGGCGGCCGTGTGGGTGTCAGCATCGTCGCGCCGGATCACTCCGACAGCTACGGCCGCGGCATGGAAACCTTCTATCGGGTGAGCGCGGGCTACGAGGCGCTGACGGAGCTCAACCTGGCGGCGGCGTACCCTCGCTTGGTAGAGGAGGCGCGACAGCTGATGCACGCGAAAGAAGTAGATGTGGGGCGCTACGATGTGGTGTTCGACGGGTACGGCATGGCCGAGCTGCTCTCGGCGTCACTGGCTCCGGCCGCAGAGCTCGACCGTGCCCTCGGCTACGAGCAGGATATTGGGACGAGCTACTTGGCGCCCCCCGAGAAGGTGCTGGGCCTCCTGCATCTGGGTGGCCCCACGCTCACCATTCGGACCGATCGCACGCGGCCGCGGGGTATGGGCACTGTAGGATGGGATGCGGAGGGGGTCACGCCGGAGCCGTTCACATTGGTGAAGGACGGCGTCGTGGTCGACTACTTCACCGACCGAGAATTCGCCCCGCGATTGGCCAGTTGGTACGCGAGCCAAAGCCAACTGGTGCACTCGCATGGCTGTGCGGGGGCGAGTAGCGCGTCGGTCATTCAGACGGTGTGCTGGCCCAATCTCACGATGGAGCCGGATCCCGCGGGCGAGAGTGTCGAGGCGATAATCGCGGCGACGAAGAAGGGACTCTACTTCGCCAAAGGGGTGGACGAGTCGCTGGACCCCCCGCTCCTGAACGGGATGTACTTCGGCGAGATGGTCTATGAGATCACGNNTCACGAACGGGAAACTGGGCCCGCTGGTGAAGCATGCGGGCATCGACGTGCGGACGACGGAGCTGTGGAAGTCGATGGACCGCATAGGGAGCCCCGCGACGGTGGCGCACACGGATGGCGGCTCGTATAAGGGGGATCCGGTCGAAGTATATGGCGCGGCCATCAGCGCCCCGGCGGCGCGCGTGACGCAACTGGCCGTGGTCAACTACTACCGCAAGGAGCGGGACGACGCATGACGCCGCTGCGATCGCTGTTCGACCGGCGCACCCCCGCGCCCGGCGTGCCGTTCTCGCGCGAGGAGTGTGCGGCTCTTACCACGCGCGTGCTGTCATGGGCCACCGGCCCGACGACAGTCGTGTCGGTCGAGAGTACCGGCGATGGGATGAGCCGGCTGGCGCACAGCGAGATCACCACGGGACGCGACGCATTCACGACGCAGGTCACGGTGCGATGCACGATCGACGGACGGAGCGGCCAAGTCGATACGACGCGCACCGATGACGCAGGGTTGCGGATGGCGGTGAGTCAGGCGGAGGCGATGGCCCGGCAAGGGCCCAAGCGGGGGGTGCTCCATCTGGTGCCAGTCGGGGGGACGTACGCGACGCCCACCTTGTGGTACGATCGGACGGGATCGGTCGAACTCGGGGCGCGGGCGGACGTGGCCCGGAGTGTCGCGGCCCGGGTGGGGGCGGCGGGGCTTGTGGGCGCGGGAGGACTCAGTGTGTCCGCGACGGCGCAGGCCGTGACCAATAGTGCCGGCCTGTTTGTGTACGCACATGGCACAGACGTGCGTCTCAGCGTCTCGGCCCGGGCTAAGGACGCCGCAGGCTCAGGATGGGCGGGGGCGGAGGCCTTTGACTGGGGAACGCTCGACGCGGCGGCGGTCGCGGACATGGCGATCGACCGGTGTCAGCGCTCGCTCAACCCGGTGGCGATCGAGCCGGGGCGCTACACCGCGATTCTCGAGCCGGACGCCTACGGGGAGATGATATACGATATGATGCTGCTTCACATGGGACTCCGAGGGGCCGAGAGTGGCACCACGGCATTCGCGAAGAAGGGGGGCGGGACCAAGCTGGGGTTACAGGTCTTCGACCGGCGCTTGTCCGTGGTGTCGGACCCGGTAGACCCTGACGGGCCTTTCTTCCCGTTTAACTATGACGGGTTTCCCCGCCCGCGCACGACCTGGATCGACCACGGCGTGCTCAAGACATTGAGCGTCGGGGCAGACTACGCCGAGGAGAAACACCTGCCCGGCGTGATCGACAACCCGGTGTCGTGCCGACTCCTGGCTGACGGCCCGTCGAGCACGGTGGCGGAGATGATCGCCACGACGCAGCGGGGAGTGTACGTCACGCGGGCGGGGGGGCTGACGTTCGCAAACTTCCGAACGTTGCTCTTCACGGGCGTCACGCGCGACGGCTTCTGGCTGATCGAGAACGGGAAGATCACCAAGCCCATCAAGAATTTCCGTTTCACGGAGTCGCCCTTCTTCTTCCTCAACAACCTCGAGCAGGTCGGGACCCCCCGACTCGTCCCCGTCAGCGAGGGGGCGGAATTCGTGTTGCCGCCGGTCAAGGTCCGTGACTTCAACTTCACCAGCTTGGCGGACGGGATCTGATAGCTGCCTTGGAAGGAAGAAGGATAAAGGAGAGAGTACCGCAAGACGTGTGATGGCGACCGAGCGACGGGAGTGGTCGTCCGCGGACGGCGTCTCCTACGGACGCGCACACAACACCAGGCGGATGCCGTTTGCCTATTCGGAGCAGCATCAGGTCCCAGTTCGCGACATCGTACGGCACTGGCGCTTGGGTAGTCTTACCGCGCCGGAACGCCCCTCGCGCGCCGACAACGATGTTGCTCAGACGATGCAGGAGCGTCCGACGCGATTCGCTATCTCAGCGACGGTCGCGTTACGGTACCGGCCGCCGTAGGGCTGTGACTATGTAGGCCTAGAACTATACCTACGACTATATATAGAAGGACGAGGGGCCAAAGACAGTACGAGTGTCCGGATGATGCCTCGCGTTCGCAGGTACGACCGCTCTTTGCCGCCGTGTCATTCGCCGATATCGAGCAATTGCCATAACTCGTTGCTCGCCGAGCGGCCAGGCCCCCTGGGACGTATGGGATCGGCGACTGTAGCTGTCTATTATCCAGTAACTCTTCCTCATCTTCGCCCCCTGCGTTGATCATGCCCCTTTTCCGTCGACTGTAATCGTGTCTGCCAACACCACCATGCCCCGTGGGGCCGAAGCGGCACCGCCGCTCAATCGCGATGCCCTCATTGCCGCCGCGGACGCGCTCCGGCGCGAAGTTGGCCGACGGATCGTCGGCCAACAGGACGTCATCGAAGAGGTGCTCATGGCGATGCTCGCCGGCGGGCACGTCCTCCTCGTCGGCGTCCCCGGTCTCGCCAAGACCCTCCTCGTCCGATCGGTAGCCGAGGCGACCCACCTCATCTTCCGCCGCGTGCAGTTCACGCCGGATCTCGTGCCGAGCGACGTCACGGGCACAGAAGTAATGGAAGAGGACCCGGTCACCCGCCACCGGGACTTCCGCTTCGTCGAAGGGCCGGTGTTCACCAACATCCTCCTCGCGGACGAGATCAACCGAACCCCGCCCCGTACGCAGGCGGCGCTGCTCGAGGCGATGCAGGAGCATCGCGTCACGGCGGCCGGTCAGACCCGTCCGCTCCCGGAGCCGTTCTTCGTCCTCGCGACGCAGAACCCGATCGAACAAGAGGGGACATATCCCCTCCCCGAGGCACAGCTCGACCGGTTCCTGTTCGACGTGCGCGTCGGTTATCCCGATGAGAAAGAGGAGATCGCGATCCTTCGGGATACCACCGGCGCCACGCCGCCACCGCTCGTGCCGGTCCTCTCCGGGGACGATGCGCTCGCCCTCCAGGCGCTAGTGCGTGCGGTGCCGGCCGCGGAAGCCGCGCTGCGGTACGCCGCCACGCTCGTTCGCGCCACGCGGCCCGATGCGCCGAGCGCACCGGACAGCGTGAAGCGGTTCGTGCGCTGGGGCGCGGGTCCGCGCGCGGGCCAGGCGCTCATTCTGGGCGCCAAGGCACACGCCGTATTGAACGGCCGGTTCGCCGTCTCCCCCGCCGACATCCAGCGGGTGGCGCACCCGGTGCTGCGCCACCGCGTGCTGCTCTCGTTCGCCGCGGAAGCCGAAGGGGTGACGGTCGATCGAATCGTGGGTGAGCTCATGCAGTCGGTGCCGGCGCCCACGAGCGACGTGCGGGTGTAGCGCCCATGGCCGGGGCCACATCGGCCGTGGCCGTCGGCGACTACGGCGGGATCCTGGATGCCCTGCGCGGTGTGCGCTGGGTGGCGCGGCGTGCTGTCGCCGCGGGAGCACCAGGCGCCCACCGATCGCGTCGTCGCGGCACAGCCGTCGAATTCACGGAGTATCGTGCGTATCGCCAGGGGGACGACCCACGTCGTCTCGACTGGAAGCTGCTCGCGCGCACCGACAAGGCGTTCGTGCGGCTCACGGACGATCACGCGGTTCTCCCGACGACGATCGTCGTCGATGCGAGTGCCTCGATGGCATTCCCGGTCGCGACGCTGGGGAAATGGCGCCTCGCCTGTGAGCTCGCGGTCGGGTTGACCGCGGTCGCTCAAGCCTCTGGCGACCCCGTGGGACTCCGCGTCGTCACGGGAAGTACCGTGCTCGCGGAGGTCCGGCGCACCACGCGGCGCGGCATCGTCGGCCTCGCGGCGGACACCCTGAGGCGGATCACCCCCGGCGGCCGAGCGAGTGCCGCCCCGCACGCGCACAGCCGCGACACGGGGCGCGTGATATTCGTGAGCGATTTCCTCGACGGAGACGACGCGTATCTGGCCGACGCGCGTGCCGCGCTCGCAGCGAGAGGGGAGGCATACGCGATCCACGTCGTGGCCCGCGAAGAGCTCGACCCGCCGACACGGGCGCTCCTGGTGAACGATCCGGAGCATCCGATCGTGCGGCGTCCCCTCATGCAGGAGACGCGTTCGGCCTACCTCGCCAACTTCGCGGCGTGGCGGGGAGAGATTCAGCACGCGTGGCTCGGCACCGGCGCGTCGTACACCATGGTGGCGACCGATGAGCCCGCGGCGCGCGCCATACGCCGGATTACGACGCCGCCGGACACCGCGCAGCGCGGATGATCTTTCTCGCGCCCGGCTTTCTTTTCGCCGCTCTCGCCGCCGCCGTTGGCGTCACGGCGCTGCACTTCATCGCGATGCGGCAGCCCCCGAGCGACCTGCTGCCGACGACGCGCTTCATCCCGGAGCGCCCGGCGGTCACGCGCACGATCACGCGCACGCCCGAGGATGTCCTGCTCCTCATGCTCCGCGTGCTTGCCCTGCTGCTCATCGGCGCGGCGTTCGCTCGGCCGATTCGCGCCCCGCACCGGCAATCGATTCTGCACATCGTCGTGGCCGACCGCTCGCGTGCGGTCGCGGACCCTCGCGCCGTCGCGGATAGCGCGCGGCGGGCGCTGCACGGCAGCGGCGTGCTCGTGCTGTTCGATACGTCGGCGCGGCTGATCGAGCGCGGAGGGACGGATTCGCTCAAGACGGCTCCGCGCATGCGTGTGCAGGGGGGGATCACCCCCGCGATGGTCGTCGCGCTCCGCGCCGCGTCCCGGCTGCGGGATGCGGCGGACTCGATGGAGCTCACGATCGTGTCGCCGTTCGCGGCGACGGAATTCGACGCCGCCACCGATTCGGTCGTGGCGCAATGGCCCGGGGGCTGGAGCGCGCTGGGCCTCGTCGCCGTGGCCCCATCAGTCGACACCAGCGGAGCACGCCCGACGGTGCACTGGCCGCCCGACGGGCACGCACCGGGTGCAACCGCGCGCGCGCATCCCGATTCGGTCGGCGCCCTCGTCGCAGGGGATGCGGTGCTCGCGGCACCGTTCGAGCGGCGCTGGCGGCCGGACACGAGCGGGGCCCGCGTGGTCGCCCGCTGGGTCGATGGCGAGGCCGCCGCGGTCGAGCGGGGGAATGACGCCGCGTGCACGCGCGATGTGGCCGTCGCGCTTCCTGCGGTCGGGGATCTGCTCCTGACCGCCGGGTATCGCCGCTTCGCGGCCGCACTCGCAAGTCCATGCGGGACAGCCGTGGGCAGCATGCCTCCGTCGCGACCGGTCACCGCGCACGCAGCCAAGCGCGTGGCTGTACGCGCCATCGTGTCCGCGGCCGATGTGGCGAGTCCGCTCGTGCCTTGGCTTCTGGGGCTCGCGCTGGTGGCTGCCCTCCTCGAGCTCGTCCTTCGCCGCCGGCGAGCAATTCGATGACGAGCGGTCAGACACCAACGGGACGTGCGGCCGACCTGGCGCGGCGCGTTCGCGTCGCGCTCCTCGGCGTCACGCTGAGCGCCGCCGGGCTCTGGGGGGTCGCGACCGGTCTCCTGCTGTTCGCGGTCACCCGCACCATCGCGATCGCGGTCGGCGCGGGAGTCGTGGTTCTGGCCATCTTGTTGTGGCGCGGGCGCGCGGCCTGGTCGATCGAGCGCGCCGCGCTCTGGGTCGAGGAGCGCGCTCCAGGGCTCGCGTACGCCTTCGTCACGGCCGTCGACGTGGCCGATGCCGCGTTGCGTGCTCCACTCGAGGCGGTGGTCGACAGGGTCAACGTCGGTCCGCTGCTGCGCCGATCGGCCCTGCGCGCGCTCTGGCCGCCGCTCGTAGCGGTTGCCGTGACGACGGCGCTCGTCGCCTTCGTTCCGGCGCATGCATTGTTCGGTGTGCGGCACGGAGGCACCGCCTCCGCGCGCCCAGCCGCGGAGATTCCGAATCGCCTCACCCCGCTCCATGTCCGCATCGAGCCCCCGGCCTACACTCGGCGGCCCGTCCAGAATCTCACCGATCCGTCGCGCGTGTCCGCGCTCGTGGGGAGCATGCTCACGATTCAGGGGCGCGGAGATGGCACGGGGGTCGGCGCGGTCCTCGGCACGACGGCCCTCCCGGTCGCGGCCCAGCACGATCCGTGGCAGGTCACGATCGCGATGCCGGCGGCTCCGGTGGCGCTGCGCTTCACCGATCGAAAGTACGAGCAGCTGGTCATTCTCGATCCGATACCGGATCGGCCGCCCGGCGTCACGCTCACCCTGCCCGCCCGCGACACGGTCATTCGCGAGCCGGCGACCGGGGGGATCACGCTCGAGGCAACCGCGCTGGATGACATCGGGTTGGAGAGCGGAGACTTCGAGTACATCGTGACCTCGGGGGACGAAGCCGCCGGCGGGGTGAAGGGACGGGAGGGGACGATGGGCCGCGCGTCCTTCGTCACTCCGTCGACGGCTGCGCTCACGCGGACGGGCACTCTGCATGCAAGCCTGTCATTCACGGCGCTCGGGCTCAAGGGGGGAGATGTCCTCTCGGTCCGCGCCGTCGTGCGTGACAACAACGCGCCCATCCCCGGGGTCGGGACATCGGAGACGCGGACCGTGCGCATCGCGACGAAGCAGGAATACGATTCGATCGCGGTGGAGGGCGCCGCTCCCTCTGCCGCCGATACCGCTTATCTGAGCCAACGGATGATCCTGCTCGCCACCGAGGCGATCGCGCGGCGGGAGGCGCGTGGGGCGATCCGGGACACCGTGGTGCACGTCACGCGCGTCCTCGCGCGGAAACAGGACGTCCTGCGCGAGCGCGTGCAAACGCTGCTCGACACGCGCGACGAGTCGGGGATGGGGAGCGCGATCCCGGAAGCGGAGCGGGTGCTGTTCGATACGGCGTATCAGGCGATGACCGATGCGGTGAGCGAGCTCGAGATCGCGTCCCCCAAGACTGCGATTCCGTACGAGAAGATCGCGCTCGCCATGCTCGACAGCGTGCGCAAGATGCAGCACCGGCTCTATCTGCGCGGCACGCCGCCGACGATCGTCGTCAACATCGCACGCGTCCGTCTGACCGGAACCGAGCCGCCCGCGCCCGAAGCGGCGGGCGATGCGGACGCGCAGCGTATCCGCCTCCGCGCCCGGCAGGCGCGGCCCCGGCGCGGGCGGCTCGGTTCCGGTCAGACGGACGCGT
>PLLD01000113.1 GCA_003141205.1 Gemmatimonadota bacterium | reverse complement strand
AGCATGTCGCCCTTGCCCAGCAGAGCCTCGGCGCCGTTGGCGTCGAGAATCGTCCGCGAATCGATCTTGGACGCCACGCGGAATGCGATGCGGGCCGGGAGATTCGCCTTGATGAGGCCCGTGATGACGTCGATCGAGGGCCGCTGCGTGGCGAGCACCATGTGGATGCCTATCGCCCGGGCCATGGCGGCCAGGCGCGCGAGGGTGGATTCCAGCTCCTTGCCCGTCGTGGCCATGAGGTCGGCGAACTCGTCGATCACGATGACGATGTAAGGAATCTCGCGCGCCAGCTTCTGGACCGCCTTCTCGTTGTAGGCGGCGATGTTGCGCACGCCTTCCGTCGAGAACATCTTGTAGCGCCGGTCCATCTCCGCCACCGCCCACCGCAGCGCCGCCGCGGCCTGGTGTGATTCGACGAGCACCGGAAGCGCGAGGTGAGGCAGGCCGTTGTAGCCCGTGAGCTCAACGCGCTGCGGGTCGATGAGCAGGAGCCGCATGTGCTCGGGGGTGGCCTGGAAGAGAAGGCTCGTGATCAGCGCGTTGATGCACACGCTCTTGCCCTGGCCCGTCGCACCCGCGATGAGCAGGTGCGGCATCTTCGCGAGGTCCGCGACCACGGGATGCCCTTCGAGATCCTTCCCGAGCACGATCGGCAGGGCGGCCCGTGCGCTCTGAAATTCGCGCGACTCGATGACTTCGCGAAAGGACACCATCTCGGCCGTTGGATTCGGAACCTCGACGCCGACCGCGCCCCGTCCAGGAATCGGGGCGACGATGCGGATGCTGGGCGCCCGCATGGCGAGGGCGAGATCGTCCGCCAGCGTCGCGATCTGCCGAACCTTGACGCCCGCGGCGGGCGCGATCTCGAACTGCGTGACGACCGGCCCCGTCGTGCGCCCCACGAGCTCTCCCTCGACGCGAAAGGTGCGCAGCGCCTCCATCAATTTCGCGCCCATGGCATCGAGCTCCCGCTTGCTCACGTCCGCGTGCCGCGCGGGCGGGGGCGTGAGCAGATCCGGCGGGGGGAGCTCGTCGGCGGCGCCAGCCACATCTCGCGTCGCGTCGATCTCCGCGGCCACGTCCGCCGCGCGTTCCGCGGCCGTCGCGTCGCGCATCGCGTCGCGCATCGCGTCGCGCATCGCGCGGGAGCGCCGCCCCGATGTCGGCGGGAGCGCCGCCGCCTCCAACGCGAGACTCGGGTCGACGGTCGGCATCTCCGCCGCCGGCGGCGCCAGAGCGACGGCGAGCGCCTCCGTTCGCGCGAGCGGGATTGCGCGCCCGGATGCGGGGGACGGCTCGGCGTCCCGCGGCGCGCGATCGGCGGGACCGATGAACAGCCGCATCGGATTCCACGCCAGTGTGGCCGCCGTGAGCGCGCTGGCCGCGAGAGAAAGCAGCAGCCATGTCCCGACCGGGCCGAACGCGCGCACGAGATAGAATGCCGCGAAGCTGCCCCACAGTCCGCTCACCCGGACGAGGTCCGGCTGCGCGCCCAGTGTGACGGCAAGCGTCACCGGCAGCAAGATCGCGAGGCCGATGAGGAAGATCAGCCAGGATCGGTCGGCCGACGGGCGCAGCCGCCCGAACAGCCCGAGGGCGTGGACGGCGGGGATGAGAGGGATGAGAACCGCCCCCGGCAATCCGACGACCGACAGCAAACTGGCCCGGAGACAGCTGCCGACCGGCCCGAAGACCCCCCCTGCGACCCAGCATCGTCCGCCTGCCGCCCCGTGAAAGACGAGAGCTCCGCCCAGAAACACCGCGAAGATCAGGAGCGCGGTGCCGGCCAGCTCACGCAGGACGAGCGGCGACAGGCGGCGCGGCGCCGCGACCGTCAGTCCGGTCGGCTTGGTCGGCGCGCGTCGCTCCGGCTTGGAGGCCACTCCCTAGCGGCTCCGGTCCGGGCCCAACTTCGTGATCTGGCGATCCTGGTAGATCGGCACGACGGGGAAGATGTCCCGCGTCGCGCAGACCGCGAGATCCCCGGTGAAACCCTCCTGCGCGAGGGCGCGGCCGTGCTCGGAGGCTTCGATCGCCGTCGGGGTGGCCGCGCCGGCCGCAGCGTACCGGCGCTCGACGGCCAGGCACGCCAGCGCCGCATCGTTGTGGAGCACGTCCGGCACGCCTTCGGCGAGCTCACGCAAAAAGCTGCCGGCACAGGCGGCGTCCTCCAGCGCGAAGCGGCCGTTGTGCCCCGCACACAGGATCCCGATGTCGGTGCCGCCCCGCAATGCGGCGCGCAGAAGCACCAGGATCGCGGAGAAGTTCGCGTACGCAGCGACGACCACGTCCGCTGCTCCCGCGCTGTGCACGCCGAGCAACGCGGGCGTGCCATTCGTCGTCGTGAACACGATCGTCTTGCCCGCGACGGTCTCCGCCGTGTAATCCGCCGGGGAATTACCGAGATCGAATCCCGGGATCGGGCGCATCCGCTGCTCCCCCGCGAGGAGGATGTCGGCGCGCGACAGCGTCTTGGCGCGCAGGCTGGCGTCCTCCGTGCTCGCGCACGGGATCACCGCGCGCGCGCCATGGGCCAGCGCCGCGGCGATCGTCGTCGACGCCCTCAGGACATCCACGACCGCGACCACCCGTCCCGCGACGTCGGTCGGGGTGAGATCCGCCACGCCCAGCCACGCGTCGGCGCGCACGGTCGGCGCCATCCGCTTACACCGCCGCCAGGTCCGCTCCCGCCGGCGGGCTCGCCACGGGGTCTTGCAGGAGCTGGGCCTCGCGCTCGAGGAATCGCGTGTCGATGTCCCCGGCGGCGAAGCGCGGATTGGCCATCACGCGCCCCAGGAACGGAATCGTCGTTGCGACGCCCTCGATGATGAAGCTCTCGAGAGCGATCTGCATGCGGCGGCGCGCTTCGTCCCGATCCCGCCCCTCGCAGATCAACTTCGCGAGCAACGAGTCGTAATACGGGGGAACCGTGTACCCCGCGTAGACGTGCGTGTCGAGGCGGACGCCCGGCCCGCCAGGCGGGTGAAAGGTGGTGATCCGCCCGGGCGAGGGCTGGAAGTTGCGTGCGGGATCTTCCGCGTTCACCCGGCATTCGATCACGTGGCCGCGCAGCGGCGGCAGCGAGAGCACGGAGAGCGGTTCCCCCGCGGCGATGCAGATCTGCTCCTTCACCAGATCGATGCCGGTGAGCATCTCGGTCACCGGATGCTCGACCTGAATCCGGGTATTCATCTCCATGAAGAAGAACGCGCCGTCTTCGTCCAGGAGCATCTCGATCGTTCCCGCGCCCACGTAGTCGATCGCCCGCGCGGCGCGGACGGCGGCGCCACCCATGCGCTCGCGGAGCTCCGGCGTGACTGCGGGGCTCGGCGCCTCCTCGATCAGCTTCTGGTGCCGGCGCTGGATCGAGCAGTCGCGTTCCCCGATGTGAATCACGCGCCCGTGCGTATCGCCCAGAATCTGGAACTCGATGTGACGGGGGCGCGCGAGATATTTCTCGACGTACACGTCGCCGTTGCCGAAGGTGGACAGCGCCTCCGAGCGCGCGATCTGAAACGCGCGCGCGAACCCGTCCACATCCGCGGCCACGCGCATCCCCTTCCCCCCGCCCCCGGCGGCGGCCTTGATGACGACCGGGAAGCCGATATCGCGGGCCAGCACCAGCGCGTCGTCGGCGTCGTCCACCGGCCCGGGCGTTCCCGGTATGATCGGCACTCCGGCGATCGCCATCGTGTTCCGGGCGACCGCCTTGTCCCCCATGAGCCGGATCTGCCGCGCCGTGGGTCCAATGAAAGTGATGTTCGACGCCGCGCACGTTTCGGCGAACTCGGCGTTTTCGGCCAGGAACCCGTACCCGGGATGGATCGCGTCCGCCCCGGCGATCTCCGCCGCGGCGATGATGCGCGGGATATTCAGGTAGGAGTCGCGCGCGGCCGCCGGGCCGATGCACACGTCGTCGTCGGCGAATCGGACGTGGAGCGATTCCCGATCCGCTTCGGAATAGACCGCCACCGTCTGCAAGCCGAGCTCGCGGCAGGCCCGGATCACCCGGAGCGCGATCTCGCCCCGGTTGGCAATCAGGACTTTCTTGAACACACGCGGAAGATACCGCGCGAACGGACTATCGGGCGGCGCCCGTCTGGAAGGCGTCCCATGACGTATCGCCCGATCCCGCGACGCCCTGCACCCGCAACGCGAACTCGCTCGGCGTGGTCGAGAAGAACAGGGCGTTCTCGTACGAGATGACCCCCTTGGTGTACCAGGCCATCAGCGATTGGTCGAAGCTCTGCATCCCGTACTGGATCGTCCCCTCCTTGATGAGGTCGGGGATGTTGAGCGACTGCGTCATGTCGCGGATGTTGTCCCGCACCGCCGCCGTATTGATCAGCACTTCGCACGCGGGAACCCGGCCGGGGCGGTCCTTGCGCGGAACCAGGCGGAGCGAGATGATCGCCGCGAGCGCGCTGGAAAGCGCGAACCGCACCTCCGCCTGCTGGTGCGGCGGATAGAAGGACAGGATGCGATTGAGCGTCTGCGTCGCGTCGGTCGTGTGCAACGTCGAGAAGACCAGGTGCCCGGTGTCGGCCGCCTTGAGCGCCGTGTCGAGCGTGTCGAGGTCGCGAATTTCACCGAGCAGCAGGACGTCCGGATCCTGCCGGAGAACGCGGCGCAGCGCCTGCGCGAAGCTCCGGGTGTCGGTCCCGACTTCGCGCTGATTGATATGGCAGTTGATGTCGCGATGCAGGAACTCGATCGGGTCCTCGATCGTGATGATGTTCGCGTACCGCCGCTCGTTGATGTGCTGGATCATCGCCGCGAGAGCGGTCGACTTCCCCGAGCCGGTGATCCCGGTGACGAGCACGAGGCCACGCGGACGCATCGCGATATCGCCGACGACGGGCGGGAGGTTCAGCTCCTCGATCGTGCTGACCTGGTATGGGATCGAGCGGAGGGCGTATGCGATCGTTCCGCGCTGCTGGTAGACGTTGACGCGAAAGCGGCCGATCCCGGGCACGCCGATGGCGAAGTCCGCCTCCTTGTTGTCGGCGAACTCCTTGACCTGGGGCGCCGACATGATCTGCTCCGCCAGGGCTTTCAGATCTTCCGGCCGCAAGGGCGCGTGGGCCATCGCCTTCAGCTCGCCCTGCACGCGCAGCGTCGGCGGCCGCCCGACCTTGAGGTGCAGGTCGGATCCATTCTGCCGGATCAGCTCCTGCAGGATGGCCTTGAAATTGAAGCCCCCCGCGACGGTGGGCGGCTGAAATGTCCGCAGGGCATCCGTGGGCGTATGGTCGCGTGGCCTTCCCTCCGGCATGCCTGGGCTCCCTTGGTTACCCGGTCGGATCGATACGGAACAACACCTGCCCGTACTCGACCGGATGTGCATCTTGGACGAGTACGTCGCGCACGACGCCACTGAACTCGGATTCGATCTCGTTCATGATCTTCATCGCCTCGATGATGCAGACGATCTGCCCTTTCGTCACACGCGTTCCATTGGAGACGTACGGCGGCGCGCCCGGCTCGGGCGACGCGTAGAACGTCCCGACCATCGGTGACTTCACCTCCAACACCGTCGTCTTCGCGGCCTCCGCCGCCCTGCCCGCCGCATCCGCGGCCCCCCCCTCCCCTAGGGCCAACATCCCGTCGACCGGCGTCAGCCGCCCGCCCGGCGCGACCAGCGCCGGCAGAGCCGTCGCGACCTGTAGCGCCCCGCGTTGCGCCGGTGACTTGGAGACGCGGATCTTCACGCCCTTGTCGGTCGAGATCTCGATCGAATCCACGGTCGAGCCATCGAGGATCTCGATCAGCTTCTTGATGTAGCGAAGGTCAATCATATAGATGGTCCGAGTCGGCCGGTCGTCACACGCGTCATCCCACCTCGAGGAGGTCGCGCGTGAAGTGGGTCAGGACGGTCGTCCCCGTGGCCCCCAGGTGGACGTCGTCTTCAATCCTCACGCCGCCCCACCCCGGCCGATAAATGCCCGGCTCGATCGTGACCACGGCGTCGATCCCGAGGAGCGCCTCGGCGGTTCGCGACAGGCGCGGCGCCTCGTGCACCTCGAGCCCGAGGCCATGCCCCAGACTGTGCCCGAAAGCGTCGGCGTAACCACGGGCATCAATGTAGTCACGGGCGAGCGCATCGGCATCCTTCCCCCGCATCCCCGTGCGGACCTGCCCCGCCGCCGTCGCGTTGGCCGCCCGCACGATGGCATACACGTCGCGCTGCTCCGTATCCGCGCGCCCGACGACAACCGTCCGCGTGACATCCGCGCAATACCCGCCGACCGCCGCCCCGAAATCCAGCAGGAGGAAATCCCCGCGCCGCAACGGGCGCGTCGATGTGCGCGCATGCGGGAGCGCCGATCGCTCCCCCGATGCCACGATGGTCGGAAAGGGGAAGGCCTCCGATCCCTCGTCGCGGAGGGCGCGCTCGAGAACGCCCGCCACTTGCAGCTCGGTCATCCCGACGCGAACGGCGGGCAGCGCCCGCGCCAGCGCCCGCGTCGCGACGCCGGCCGCCTCCGTGATCCGCTCGAGCTCGTCGGGCGACTTGCGTTCGCGCAGGTGCTCGACGAGATCGACCGTCGGACGCCATTGCCAGCGCTTGCCGGAATCCAGCAGGCGTTCGAAATCCCGATGCACGAGATGGGCGGACTCGAAGCCCGCCAGCTCCACATGGGCCAGATCCGGGAGGCCACGCCAGAGCGTTGCCCAGATGCTGTCGCGATCGACGACGACGCGCGCGAAATCCCCCACCTCGTCCGCCGCCTGCGTCTCGTACCGAAAATCGGTGATGAACAATACCTCGGCCCGGGCGGTCGCGAAGACGAGAGCACTCGTCCCCGAAAACCCGGTGAGGTACCGAATGTTGGGCATGCTGCTCAGCAGGATTCCGTCGATCTTGGCGGCACCGAGCGACGCCGCGAGCGCGGCCAGACGCTCTGGCCGCCGGTCAGCCACGCAACACCGCCACCAACCCCCGCAATGCCATCTCGTAGCCCGCCGCACCAAAGCCGACGACGACGCCGCGCGCCCCCGCGGCGAGCATCGAGTGCCGCCGCTCGGGCTCGCGGGCATAGATGTTCGTGAGATGGACTTCGACGTACGGTAAGGCAATCGCCGCGAACGCGTCGCGAATCGCGAGGCTCGTATGGCTGTACGCGCCCGCGTTGATCACGGCCGCGGCGTGCGTGCCGCGGAACCCGTGAATCGCGTCGATCAGCGCCCCCTCCCCGGAGTGCTGCACGCAGTCGAGCGTGACCCCGAGCGAATGGCCGACCTCGATCAATCGACGCTCGATCTCCGGAAGTGTCGCCGTTCCGTAGATCGCGGGCTCCCGGGTCCCCAGCAGGTTCAGATTGGGCCCGTTGAGGATCGCGATCCTCACTGCTTCTTCAACCCGGAGAGCCAGCTGCTGAACTGCTCGGCCTCCACCGCGACTTCGTCCTCGCCGAAGATGGCGTCGAGCGACAGCTCCGTCGCCGCCGGGCGCACCGCGGGCGGCGGGATCATTAACGGCTGCGACGCCGACGGCCCGCCGAAGGCGCTGGACAGGGTCGCCGCCGCGGCCTCGTCGACGCCGGCCACGCTGGCGCCGGGAAAGAGGGCGCTCACGGATCCCGTCTTTGCGCCCACCGGCGGCACAGGCGGCAGGGGCGGCACGCCAGGCTCGGCGGCCGGCGGCACGCCGGGCGCGAGCGGATCCGGATCGGGCAGGGCGAAATTATGGTATTCCGATTCGCCCCTGGCCCTCAGATCGGAGCTCTGATCGTCTTCGAAGTCGTTCGAGCGCGGCGTGGGCCAGCTCCCCGCCACCAGCGACTCGGCACCATACGCAGCGGAGTCGTACGCATCAAAGGCCTCGTCGCTCAGCCGCGCCACGTCCGGGTGCGCCGGCGCCGGCTCGATTGCCGATTCCCTCGCCGACGTCCCGAGCGGCGACGCCTCGATGCCGAACCCATATTCTGCACGCGCCGCGACAGATGCGGACCCCTCCCCCAGCGTGGCGCGAACGCCCTGCAGGGATGTGGGACGCCGCGTCGCAAACGCCGCAAAGAATGCGCGGACCGTTTGGGCCGACTGCGGGGCCGGCTCCCGCGTCCGCGCCCCGGCCTGCGGCTGCGCCGGAGCCGAGGGGGTCGCCCGCGTCGGGGGGAACGATTGCGCCGGGGTACGCGACGACATGACGGGCGCCGTCACCAACGGTATCGCCGACTCGGGTATCGCCGACTCGGGTATCGCCGACTCGGGTATCGCCGACTCGATCGGCTCGGGGACCGGAGGCATGGAGCGCAGTCGCTCCGCGTTCTCGGCCTCGAGCCGCTCGACCCGTGCCCGCAGCACGCCATCGGTCGGCCGCTGGGCCAACAGCTGACGGTACACCTTCAATGCCTCTTCGCGATGGCCCTGCTGGAGGTACAGCTGCGCCATGGTTTCCGTGACGAAAGCGTATCCCGGCTCCGTCGGCGCACGCCGCATCTCCTCCTCGTCCTCCATCCCATCCAGGACGGGGTCGGGGGCACCCGCGGGAGGCGTCACGCGCGCAAAGCGGGGCAATGCCTCCGGGAGTCTCGGCAGCGCCGGAATGCTGCGGATCTCGTGCGCGATATCCGGCAGCGGCAGCGGATTAATCCCGCCCCATCCCGCCGCCCCGTCCGCGGCATCCACCGACGGCCCAACGTCCCCAACCGTGCCGCCGGTCGCTTCAGGCGACGCGGCGACAGATGCGTTCACGGTCGCGAGGAGCGCGACCGTATCGTCGTTCCGGGGATCGACCTCGAGCACGCGTTGATACCACATGCGCGCGGTCGGCATATCCGCGTCCACACGGGCGATGTCGCCCAGATGGCGCAGCGCGATCAGATTCTCGGGATCGAGCTCGAGCGCAGTCGTGAAAACGGCGCGGGCTTCGTCGTACTCCCCGGCCTCAAACAGAGCCTGGCCGAGGACTATATGTCCACTCATATGGCCGGGCTGCTGCGGCACGAACTCGCGACAGAGCGAGATCGCTTCCTTCAGTTGACCGGCCTTACGAAACTCGTTTGCGAGTGGAGCGAAGAACCTGCGCGGGTTCTCGGTAAACTTCCGTTCGAGTTCCTCTATCCGGGCGGAACTGGCCATCGAGTGCCCCTCGGGTGCGCCGCGCGCCGGGCGGCATCACGGTGGTCGAAGATATACCCCTCCGACGAACGAAGTCAATCAGAGGTGACAGCAGAAGTGCCCGGCTCTCTTGACCTTAGCCGCTCGCGGCCGGTAGGTTCCACGGCTCTCTGTCACCTGCCATCAATAAAGGAAGGAGTGTCGCCGCGTGCTGCAAACGATGCGGAGCGGGGCGAAGTACATCTGGGTCATCATCGCCGTCCTGTTCGTCGGCGGTTTCCTCTTCTACGAAAGCTCGGGGCTCTTCGGCCGCGGACCCAACACGACATCCACCGTCGTCGGATCCGTCAATGGCCGCGAGATCCCGTTGCGAGTCTGGACTCAGGCCACCCAGCGGCGGGAGCAGGAAGCCTCCCAGCAGGTGGGACGGCAGTTGACCCTCGAGGAAGCGGCGCAGGTCAAGCAGGAGGTCTTCGACCAGCTGGTCACGGAGATCCTGCTGGAGCAGGAATACGCGCGCCGCGGAATCGGCGTAACCGACGCCGAGGTCATCCAGGCCGCCCGCACGAGCCCGCCGCCCGAGCTCATGCGCGCCCCTGAGCTGCAGACGAACGGACAGTTCGACATGGAGAAGTACCAGCGGTTCCTGAGCAGTCCGATGGCGCGCGAGCAAGGGATCCTCGCCGGCCTCGAAGGGATGTATCGCGCGGAAATTCCGCGAGAGAAGCTCTTCGAGGCGGTCGTCTCCGACATTTACGTGACGGACGACCAGCTGTGGAGCATCTGGCGCGACACGCATGACACCGCGCAGGTGTCGTCGGTCGCCTTCACTGCAGACCTCGTCCCGGATTCGACGATCGCCGTGAGCGACGCCGAGCTCCGGCAATACTACGACACGCACCACACGGAGTTGACCCGCTCGGGGCGTGCCCTTCTGTCGGTCGTGACGATTCCGCGGACGATCAGTGCGGCCGACACGGCGGCCGCGTTGCGCCACATCCAGGCGCTGCGCGATTCGCTCGCGCACGGAAGCACCTTTGCCGGACTCGCCAAGCGGGAATCGGCGGACTCGGCATCCGCCGCCAACGGGGGATCGCTCGGTTGGGGGAAAGCGGGCCGCTTTGTGACGGAATTCGAAGTGGCTGGGTGGCGTCTGAAGCCCGGCCAGATCTCCGAGCCCGTCCTCTCAACCTTCGGGTACCATCTCATACGGATGGACGGGCGCAACGGCGACTCGGCGCAATTCAGTCACATCCTGATCAAGATCCAGCAGACTGACTCCGCGGCCGCGCGCACCAACGCGCAGGCCGATTCACTGGAGAAGCTCGCCGCGCAGGGGGAGACACCCGCGCAGTTCGATCGGGCGGCGAAGGTGCTGGGCCTCAAGCCGGTCCGCATTCCCGTCGCCGAGGGCGCGCCCGCGTACCTCGACGGGCGCAAGATCCCGAGCATCAGCGCGTGGGCGTTCGGAGGGGCGCATGTCGGGGAGGCCAGCGACCTCCAGGATGCGGACAGCGCGTACTATCTCGCGCGCCTCGATTCGTTGACGCCGGGGGGGCTCCCGGCGTTCGAGCAGGCCAAGCCGGCCGTCCGCCGCGTCCTGGCCGAGCGCAAGGCGCTCGACGCTCTCGCGCCGCGGGCGCGGGCGTTCGCGAGTCAGGCCTCGACGACCTCGCTGGAGACCGCCGCCACGGAGGCCCACCTCAAGGTCGCGACATCGCCGCGCTTCACGCCGACGGCCTACGTACCCGAGCTCGGACAGATGAACGAGGCGGTCGGTGCCGCGTTCGCGCTTCCCGTGGGCGCAATCAGCACGCCCCTCACCACCGGTCACGCGGTCTTCGTTTTCCGCGTCGATCGCCGGGTCAACGCCGACCACGACGCGTGGGAGAAGCAGAAGGAGCAGCAGCGCCAGCAGCTGCTCACGACGCTACGCGACCAGCGAGTCCGGGAGTACCTGGACGACCTCCGCCAAGCTGCCTCGATCACCGACAACCGCGCCACGATCGACGCCGCCAACCACCGCGCCACGGCGACGTAGGCCCGAAGCACTCTCCCCGGTGGCAGTCATTGCGAGGGCCATAGGCCCGAAGCAATCTCCCGGTCCTGCGCCAAACGACGAGATTGCTTCGCCCGCTACTCGGGCTCGCAGTGACAGATGGAGAGCCTCTCCTCTCTTCTCTAGAACAGCGATCGCGCGATCAGATACGCGATCAGCACCCCGGCGAGGCTGAGCAACGCAACGTCGAGCGCCACGGGACCGATGGCCAGCTTGATGATCACGAGATCGATCTGGATCGGCCCGAACGACGGAGTCACTCCCGTCGTGAGGAACTCCTTCACCGCGCCGGCCGGGAGGAATCGCCGGCAGAACTGGGTGAGAAAACCGCCCACGACGAAGCCGATGGTCAACGCGATGGCGTGAAACATCGGCCGGTGGCGAGCCGAGCCGCGCGGCGGCATCAGCGTGTTCCTCGCATGTGCACCATCAGGATCGCCGCTCCATGACGTAGGTGATGGCGTCGAGAAGCGCTCCGCGCGCCGCCGTCTCGGGCAGCGCCGCGAGCGCCTCCTCGGCCTCCTGTGCGAACTGCTCTCCGCGTCGCCGCGCGTAGTCGATGCCGCCAAACTCTTCCGCCAGCACAATCACTTCGTGGATGTCCGCATTGCTCGGCGGCGTCGGGGCCGCAAACAGCGCCTCCACACGGCCGCGCGACACACCGTCCATCTCCCGCAACGCCGCGATGAGCGGCAGCGTCATCTTGCGCTCCTTCAGGTCGAGCCCCGCCGGCTTCCCCATGACCTCCTGCGCCTCGGTGTAGTCGAGGAGGTCGTCGGCCACCTGGAACGCCATCCCGAGCCGCTCGCCATAGAGCGAGAGCGCCGCGCGATGCGCCGGTGCGCCGCAGAGGGCGCCGAGCGTACACGCCGCGCGAAACAGCGCCGCGGTCTTGGCCGCGATCAGCGCTTCGTACTCGGGCTCGGAGAAGAGCAACGGGTCGACGACGGCCAACTGCAGCATTTCGCCCCGCGTCATCTCGACCGAGGCGTCGCTCAGCACGCGGAGCGCGGCGATGTCACCCAGCCGGGCCAGCTCG
>PLLD01000129.1 GCA_003141205.1 Gemmatimonadota bacterium | reverse complement strand
CTGAACTGCAGCGAGCCCGCCGCTTGGCTGAGATTGATCCCGAACGCGCTCGCGAGCGTCTCCGGTGGATCGCCGTGGAGCAGCGCGACGGCGGCGGTCGCGCCGAACACGCCCGCCGTCGCCGTGGGGTGAAACCCGCGCGCATAGTGCACCGCCGGATCGAGCGCGACGTCCCCCAAGACAGCGATCGACGGTGGGTGCTGTGCGAGCGGCCGCGTGTCACGGTGGGTGGCGAGCTGACGATCGAGATGCTCGACCTGCAGTTCAATCCCACGAGCGGAGTCTACGTCGCGCCCCTGCAGATGAAGTCGAACAACGGCGTGCTCATCGTCGACGATTTCGGCCGCCAGCGCGTGCCGCCGGAGACGCTGCTCAATCGCTGGATCGTGCCGCTCGACCGGAAGATCGATTTCCTCACGCTGCGCGGTGGCCGGAAGTTCGAAATGCCCTTCGATTCGCTCGTCGTGTTCTCGACCAACCTCGATGCCGCGGCCGTCTTCTCGGCCAGAGGCGATGCGACGGTTCTCAACGACGACGCCTTCCTGCGGCGGATCCCGAACAAGATTCGCCTGGACTACGTCAATCGCACTCAATTCGACGAGATCTTCCGGCGGGTGTGCGCCCTCTACGGCGTGCCCTACGATCAGCCCGTCGTCGACAAGCTCACGGACTATCTCTCGGCCGATCTGAAGCAGGCGCTCCGACCGTGCTACCCGCGCGACCTCGTGCAGCAGGTCTGCTGGGAAGCTCAGTACGAGCGACAGCAACCGACGCTGGACTGGGATTCCCTCACGCGCGCCTGCCAGACCTACTTCCTGGCCGCCTGACCGGGCTCGGCTTGCGCGCGGCATCCCAAAACGACGGCCCTTCTGAAACCCCCCATCTACTCTTGAGCTCGGTACAGATGTTACCCTGGCCCCACGCAACGCGTAGTTGATCGCAGGGGTCACCGTGCGGGGGATTCGGCGCCCGACAACAGACTACGGTCGCGGACGGCCGGTTCACTGGTAGCAAATATGGTCGAGCTACTGACGTTGGAGGTTGCTGGGCGCCACTATGCGATCCCGGCGGCGTGCCTCCAGGAGGTTACGCGGGCGGTCGCGATATCCACGCTCCCGAAGGCGCCCCCGATCATCGATGGCGTCATCAATGTCCGCGGCACGATCGTCCCTGTCATCGACGTGCGACAGCGGTGTGGGCTCGAGAGTCGCAGCGTGACACCCGATCAGCATTTCGTTGTCGCGCACGCCGCCAACCGTGTTGTCGCACTGCGCGTCGATCAGGCCATCGAGCTCCTGGCTGTCGAGGAAAGCGCGATCGAATCCGCGGCGTTGGTGGCACCCGGATCCGACTATGTCGCCGGAATCGCCAAGTTGCCGGATGGCTTGATCGTCATCCATGATCTCGATCGATTTCTGTCCCTCGAGGAGTCGTCGTCGCTGGACGCGGCGCTCGCGGCCACGCCCGCGGCGCTCCCAGGCTGGAGCGCGTGACGCCTCCGGCGCTCGATATGCCCGTCACGGAGTGGCTCGCCAATGCGGCCGCGATCGTACGCGAGCGAACGGGGCTCGTCTTTGGTGATGCTCGCCGGGGAGCGTTCGCCAGCGCACTCGTGACGGCGATGCGTCGCGCGGGCGTAGGCGATCCGCACGCGTATGCGGCGCGCCTGACCGCAAATCCGGAGCTGCTCGATGAGCTCGTGGACGAGATCACCGTTGGGGAAACATATTTTTTTCGCGAGCCTCAGCAGTTCGCCACCATACGGGACACGATCCTTCCCGCGATGCTGGTGAATCGCCCGCGGGACCACCCCCTACGGGTGTGGAGCGCCGGGTGCGCCTCCGGCGAAGAGGCCTACTCCCTGGCAATCCTCCTACACGGTTACGAACAGAGCCGGCACGCCCACATTATTGGGACGGATATCTCGCGCGACGCTCTCCGCAAGGCAGCTCGCGCCCAGTACACAAGCTGGTCGCTGCGCGGCGTACCGGATGCCGTGCGCCAGACCTATTTCAGACCGGTCGGCCATCAATTCCATCTCGCACCGGCCATACGCCGGGCGGTCGAATTTCGCCAACTCAACCTTGCGGGCGAGGATTACCCATCGACCAGGAGCGGTATTGGGGGGATGGATCTCATCCTCTGCCGCAACGTCCTCATCTATTTCGACGCCGCAACCGTCGCGCGCGTGGCGCGCAAGCTCATCGAGTCGTTGAGCCCGCGCGGATGGCTGATCCTGGGACCGTCCGACCCGCTCCTCGCCGACCTGGTCCCGTGCGAGATCGTCATCACCGGCGCGGGGCTCGCATATCGGCCGGCCGATGTCGGGCGACCCGCGACGACAAGCCTCCTGCCCGCCCCGACGCGTCCCTCCTGGCCACCGATCGAGGCTTTCCCAGAGGCGCCGATCCCCGCAACGGCACTGCCGTCGGTGTGCGTGGCCAATGCGGAAGCCAGCGAAACGGTCGACGACGATCTCGCTTTGGCACAATCGGTCCGCTCCGTGCGCGAGATCGCGAACCGCGGCGACGCGGACACGGCGTGGCGGGCCAGCGCCGCGGCGCTGGAGCGGCATCCGGGAGCGGCCGAGTTGGTCTACATCCAGGCGGCCCTCCTGAGCGAAGCGGAACGTTACGTCGAATCGGCGACGACGGCTCGGCGCGCGCTCTATCTCGATCGCGGTCTCGTCGTCGCGCACATGGCTCTGGGCGGCGCCCTAACGCACACGGACGATGTCGACGGTGCC
>PLLD01000218.1 GCA_003141205.1 Gemmatimonadota bacterium | reverse complement strand
GGTCATCCCAGCCGTGGTCGTCGGGGCCTGGCATGAGGGACACGTTGGGCATGCGGAGGAATTGGACGTGGCGCCAATCCATGGCGTACGAGCAGCCGTGACTCTGGGTGGGTTTCCCGGCCTTGTCGTACCACCACTTGATCCAGCTCGCCTCCTCTCGTGTGGAGGAGTAGTCGTTGAGGACTCCGTTCTTGATGAGGAGGAAAGGCTCCGGCTGCACGCCGTCATCGTCGTAGCCGATCGTCGAGAGGCCTCCCGGCTGGTTCCGGTCTCCCTGGACGTTCATCGTCGACGGTCCGTACCGGAGCTGTCCAAGCGTCTTGTCCGGTGGCGCGACGAAGCTCGTCCCGGCGAAGTTGGCCTCGAATCCCATCGCGCGGTCCAGTTCGGTCGGGTGACCGATCGACTCGTGGATGGTGAGCCAGAGGTGCGATGGGTGCAGCACTAGATCGTAGCGCCCCACCTCGACGGGCTTCGCCACGAGCTTCTCCGCCGCTTCGTCCGCCCACTGGCGGGCGTGCCCCACGAGGTCCCGTTCGAGCACGTACTCCCAGCCACGCCCCATGGGGGGAGCGATGTTGCCCCGCGTCTGAAAGTCGGTCCGATCGGGGGCGATGGCGGTGATCTGCATGGCCGGCTGGCTGCGAATCACCGTCTGGGTGATGCTGGACCCCTCGGTCGAGGCGTAGTTGCGCTCTTCCTTGACGAAGAAGAGGGCGCTCGTGACGAACTGCACGTGCTCGGCCTCGAGCGCCTTCGCGTTGGCCGAGAGGAGCATGTCGGTCTTCTGGTCCAGGGGGACCGTGAAGGGATCGGTCGTGAAATCGCTCTTCCAGGTCACGCCCGCGTGCACCGGCGTGGGGCTCAGGACGACGGGGGTATCCCGGGCGACGCGCATAGCCTTGGCGATCCCGACGGCGCGTTGGGCCGCTCCCGCGACCCCGTCGCTCGTGAGCGTGTACGTCGCCGCGAACCCCCAGGTCCCGTCCACGAGGGCCCGAACGCCGCAGCCGATCGTATCGGTGTCGACCACGTTGACGATCTGATGCTCGCGTGTGAAGACGAAGTTCTGCTGCTGCCGCTGGACCCGAACATCGGCGTATTGCGCGCCCGCGAGCTTGGCGGCGTTCAGGGCGGCGGCGAGGAGATCGGTGACGGCCCCCGGGTCGGCGAACACGTCAGCGGCCCAGGGGAAAGGGAGGGCAGCCGGACGACGCAGACTCCAGAGCGCCGCGGTCGCGGCGCCGTACTTGAGAAAATCGCGGCGATCGGGCACGGGAGGACCGGGGGGCGATATGGGGAGAAAGGCGGTCGGGCGGAGGGCCTCTGGCCAATCTCACCCGTCGGTGTCGGACGGCGCAATCCCCCGCCCGCGGCGGTGGCGTGGCCGGAGACGCGCCACAACATGCCGCGCCCGTACCACAAATACGAAGGGCCGCAAATACGAAGGGCCGCAAATACGGAGGGCCGCCATTGCGTGGCGGCCCTCGGTCGTGCGACGGACGAATCAGAGTCTTCGGTCAATCCCCCTCGGTGTCGAAGGCCAAGCCATCGGCCTCACGAATCCTTGCGAGCAATCCCTCGATCCACCCCGCATCGCCTACCGCACCATCTTCGGGCTCGAGCCAGACCTCCCGAGCCACGTCCCGCCCCAGGGCGTCCATTCATCCCTCCGGCAAAAAATCCTCGTCGACGCATTCCGCACGGCGCCTCCACGCACGTGCACGACGATCAAACTACCAGCCGCGGCACGGAAAGTTCCTTGGCTATGCCACCAATTTTCACTTTCGTTACCTGCCGCGTCCCGTTTCCTAACAATGCGACCGTCGGCTCGTCTATCGATTGTGAGCAAGATCTCGACCACCTCTCCGATCTCCCGCCCGCGCACCGGGAAGGGCACCGGGAAGGGCACCGGGAAGGGCGCCGGGAAGGGCACCGGGAAGGGCGCCGGGAAGGGCGCCGGGAAGGGCGCCGGGAAGGGCACCGGCCCGGCGGGACAGCTTGTCCTTGTCGCTCTGGCGGCGGCGACCGCGTGCGCCCACGGTGGCCGTGCGGCGACCGTCGATCTCACGTCCTTCCCCGCCGTGTCGGACTCCGGGCGCGAGCAGACGGCGGACGAGCAGGTCTGGCAGGTTCTCAATCGATTCGCGTTCGGCCCCCGCCCCGGGGACGTCGCGCGGGTGCGCCAGATGGGGATCGACCGCTGGATCGCCTGGCAGCTGACGCCCGAGTCGATTCCGGATACGGCGGCCGATCACCTTCTGGTCCGGTTCACGGCGTACGAACGGAGCCCGGCGGAGCTGGCGCGCGACTACCCGCGGCCGGAGCGGATTTTCACCGAGCGCCGTAAGCGCGGCGATACGAGCCGAACCCTCTCGCCGGCCGATAGCGCGACCCTGAAGGCGGAGCGGCAGCGGGTCAACCGGATCGGCGCGGAGCTCGTGGCTGCCAAGCTCGCCCGGGCGGAGCTGACCGACCGGCAGCTACTCGACGTGATGACCGATTTCTGGGAGAACCACTTCAACGTCGACATCCGCAAGGGCTCCGCAGAGCGCTACTACCTCCCGGCATACGATCGCGAGGTGATCCGGGCGCACGCGCTCGGCCGCTTCCGCGATCTCCTGGGGGCGGTCGCGCACAGTCCGGCGATGCTGTACTACCTCGACAACTGGGAGAGTGTAGCCGACAGCGGGCGCCCGACTCTTGCCCCGGCGCGAGCCGGACACCGGTATCCGTCCTCGATGGCGGCGTACGACGCGATGCGCGCCGCCCCCCGGCGTCCCCACCGCGGACTGAATGAGAACTACGGCCGAGAGCTGCTGGAGCTGCACACGCTCGGCGTCGATGGGGGGTACACCCAACAGGATGTGATCGATGTCGCCCGCGCCTTCACCGGGTGGTCGATCGTGCGCCGCCAGAACGCACCGGACGGCGAGGAGCCGGCCACCTTCGTCTTCCGCCCCAACGTGCATGACGCCGGCTCCAAGGTCATACTCGGCCACGCCTTTCCCGGCGGGCGCGGGATCGAGGATGGCGAGGCGGTCCTGGACCTCCTGGCGGATCATCCCGCGACCGCGCGCTTCATTGCCACTCAGCTGACTCGACGATTCGTGAGCGATACGCCCCCGCCCGCTCTGGTGGCGCGCGCGGCGGACACCTTTCTGCGGACCGGCGGCGACATCCGCCAGGTGATCTGGACGATCGCGACGTCGCGGGAGTTCTTCGCGAGCACCGCCTATCGGGCGAAGGTAAAGTCCCCCTTCGAGGTCGTCGTCAGTGCGCTCCGGGCGGTGAATGCGGCGCCCGACACGACGCCGAGAACCGCGCAGATCGTGGCGCGGTTGGGGGAGCCGCTGTTCCAGCATCAGGCGCCGAACGGATACCCGGAGACCGGCGAGAGCTGGATGAACACCGGTGCCATCCTGAACCGGATCAATTTCGGCCTCGCGGTCGCATCGAACCGGATACCTGGCGCGTCGCTCGACCGGTGGCCACCGGAGCGCACACTGGCATCGGCACCGCGCTCCGTTCAGGTCGACAGCGTGGTCGTCGTGCTACTCGGAGGGGATGTCTCGCCCGACATGCGGGCCGTCCTGCTGTCCGGCACGCACCCGATGCTCGCCACAGCCGACGCGCACGCTCGACCGGACACGACCGAGACGATGAGCGATTCGACCGGCTCGGCGGAGCTCGCGCTGCAATCGGGCGGACCGCAGGGGCTCGCGCAGGTGGTCGGGCTCGCACTGGGAGCCCCGGAGTTTCAACGTCGCTAATTTGGGATAGCGGATCGTGCAGCCATTCGCGTCGTAAGGGCTGTCGCGATCCCCGGGAGGATTGAATGGAACGTCGCGTTTTCATGAAATCGGGAGCGCTCGCGCTCGTGACGCTGGGACTGAGTCCCCGCTTCCTGCGCCGCGTCGCGTTCGGGATGGAGCTGCCCTCCGCGGGCCGCGGCAAGGTCCTCATCTGTCTCTTCCAGCGCGGGGCCGCCGACGCGCTCAACGTCGTCGTCCCCCACGCCGAGCCAGCCTACTACGCGCTGCGGCCGACGATCGCCATCACGCGCCCCTCGGCCGGTGCTGCCAACGCCGCCATCGACCTCGATGGATTCTTCGGACTGCACCCCGCCCTCGCTGCATTCAAGCCGCTGTACGACCAACACCTTCTGGCCGTGATCCACGCCGTCGGCAGCCCCAGCACGACGCGGTCCCATTTCGACGCGCAGGACTACATGGAGACCGGGACGCCCGACGACAAATCGACGGCCGACGGCTGGCTCAATCGGTACCTCGCCGTTCAGGGCACGTGCGACGCCTGCCGCGTCGCGTCGCCGGGCCACGACATCTTCCGCGCGGTGTCGGTCACGCCGGAGACGCCCCGCATTCTCGAAGGACCCGCCCCCACGATTGCGATGAACAGCATCGAGGATTTCACGGTGCGGACGACCGGCACGCAGGCGGAGCGGATGGAAGCCCTCTACCGCACAGGGTCGGCCGACATCGTGCACGCCACCGGCTCCGAGACGTTCGACGCGGTGAAGCTCCTCCGCACCGCTAACCCGCAACGGTACCAGCCCGAGGCGGGTGCCGAATATCCGAGCTCCGAGTTTGGGCGCCGCCTCAAGCAGATCGCGCAGCTCATCAAAGCCAACGTTGGACTCGAGATCGCCTTCGCCGACATCGGAGGCTGGGATACCCACGTCAATCAGGGCGGCGCCACCGGCCAGCTCGCGCAGCGACTCACCGACTTCTCCCGCTCGATCGCGGCGCTCGTCACCGACCTCGGGGACCGGATGGGCGACGTGACCATCCTCACCATGTCGGAATTCGGGCGGATGGCGAAGGAGAACGGCAACGGCGGGACCGACCACGGTCACGCGGGAGCCCTCTTCGTCATCGGCGCCGACGTCAAGGGAGGGCGCGTGCACGGCCGGTGGCCCGGGCTCCAGCCCGAACAGTTATATGAAGGGCGCGACCTCGGAGAAGACCGCGCGGAAATCCGTCGTGAGCGCGAGATCGCGCCCTTCATATAACTGTTCGGGCTGGAGCCCGGGCCACCGGCCGTGCACGCGCCC
>PLLD01000269.1 GCA_003141205.1 Gemmatimonadota bacterium | reverse complement strand
ATCGCGCGCCGTTGTCCCTATCGCGGCGTTCGATTCGGTGAGCTACACCGACCAGAACGGAAACACCGTCTTCCCGTACGCGAATACGCCCACCCGTCACGCTCCCATCCCGCGCCAGTTCCCCAACATGTTCAACGTCGCTCTGCTCTACGACAACACAACTGTGTCAGCGCGCGTGGCAGGGCAGTACACATCGGCGAGCGTCTATGCCTACGGGACGGACGGCACCAGTAACCCCCAGTCCGGTGACGTCTGGAACTACCCCCATTGGCAGGTCGACGGCTCGCTCGTCTGGACCGTTATTGGCCGGTCGGCGATCCAGGTGCAGGCCCTCAACGTCAACGACGCCGTTTTCGGGTTCTTCACCGGGCTGTCCGGCCCCAAGCAGCGGTACAACGCCCAGCGCGAGTACTACGGCAGCACGTGGTTCATCGGCGTGCGGCAAGGGATCTGATCGGCGTCCCGCAGCGCGCTGCAGCGCACCGCACACGCCACAGCGGTCACCGGGTCAGGTGCTGCGGTGCGCGGATCCTTTCGTGACGTGTATCCGGTCGATCGTCCGCCCCCACTGATCGATCTGCGTCATCGTGAGGGAGGCGCCGTCGACTTCGAATAACGTGAACGAGTGCCGGTCGGATACCATGCGGGCGACATAGGCCGCGCGCCCGTCCTCATCGTGCAGCCACCGCTCCGGGGTATCGGTGTATCCCGGATCGTACAGGTGCTTTCCGCCCGCACCCGTCGTGATGTATTGCACTCCCTCTGCGCGCGTGTGGGCTGCGCCGTCGAATGTCGTATCGACATGGAAGGCACCGGGGACGAGTCGCGTCTTCCCGTTTCGGTCCGCCGCGCCGGCGGAGCCCGCCGGAACGAAGCGCAACGGGCACGTCCGCTGATAGTTGTGCTCGTGCCCGCTCAGCACGAAGTCCACGCCCTGGGCTTCGAAGATCGGACTCAGCACTCGCATGTGCTGCTCGCTGTAGTGCTCCTCACCGACATTGAACGCGGGGTGATGGTAGACCACGAATTTCCAGCGGGCCTCCGTCGATCCCAGGTCTCGCTCGATGTAGGACCGCCACCCGGCGTCGGCCGGATCGACATACACATTCGAGTCGAGACAGAGGAAGTGCAGATCCCCGTAGTCGAAGCTGTAGTTGGTCATGCGCGGGAATCGCTCGCCGGCACACTGCCGGAAATCGGCGACGCGTGCCGCGTCCCCCGCGATCGGAGTCGCCTGCGGCGGATCTTCCGGCCCGTTTAGCGGCAAAGAGAGATTCGTGAAGTACGCCAGCGCATCCGGGTCTCGATCGAAGTCCGCAACCGGATGCCCGTCGGGACCCTTGGCGTGCACATCGTGGTTGGCAATGACGGTGTAGAAAGGCACGGAGCGCAGCAGCGGGGCACCGACGCCGGGGCTCGCCACATCGGCGTTGTAGACCGGGAAGAAGTACCGTTGATATTCGTCATCGAGTCCGCTCTCGTACACGTTGTCGCCCGTGTTCATCACGAAATCCGGCCGCGCTCGATAGGCCCAATAGGCTACCGCTCGCTGCCCCACCTCACCGTACGAGTTGTCGCCGAATGCAACGAACCGCACCGCACTTCCCCGCGGCTTCCGCGTCGTGCCATAGCCCTCGGCGATGACGGTCCCCCGCTCTCCCGCCATGCGAACCCTGTACCGATAGGTGACTCCGAGCGGCAACCCGGTGAGCGCCGCCGTATAGTTTCGTCGCGCATCCCGCTCGAGCTTCGCGGACCCTCCGCGAGCAGCACAGTGCACCGGAGCGGTTCGCCCATAGTGCGCCGTGAGCCCATAGTCGACCGCGAAGTCCGCAGGGCGATCTTCCGTTTGCCACGCGACCACAACCGACTCGGCACCGTGCACCATCGGCCCACTATTCGGCCCGGGCTGGAGGTAGGGTGTTGCCGTAAAGAGGAGCGGGGGTGCCAGCGGGGGCCCCGCGACGACATCGATCATCCCGGCGTCGGGGGGCAGGGCGAACAACCCTCGCCCCACGGGCAGCAGCGCGAGGGCCGTGAGGCCCCCCGCGGCGCGTAACAGCTCGCGCCGGGTCAAATCGCGTGGCATCGGCGGAGCGAAAGCTGTGACCGCGATCGGAGGACACGCTACCCGGATGTCCGCGTCGGTGCGGGATTGTTACAGCACCGAGTACCGCCCCCCTCGGCGCCGCTACCGCTCGGCGCCGCTATCGCTCGGCGGTTTTCGCAGCGTGCGCATCCACGCCCGTCTTGAAGAGCGCCGCGTACTGCCCGTATCCCTGAGCCTCGAGCTGGTCGGCGGGGATGAAGCGCATCGACGCCGAATTCATGCAGTAGCGCAGCCCCGTCGGCGCCGGCCCGTCATCGAATACGTGACCCAGGTGCGAGTCGCCGTGCGTGGACCGCACCTCCGTCCGCGCCAGGATCATCGACCGATCCGTCTTGGTTGCGACGTTCGTCGGATCGAGTGGCTTCGTAAAGCTCGGCCATCCCGTTCCCGACTCGAACTTGTCGAGTGAGCTGAAGAGCGGCTCCCCCGAAACGACGTCGACGTAGATCCCGGGCGCATGGTTGTCCCAGTAGGCGTTCTTGAATGGCCGCTCCGTCCCCTCGTGCTGCGTCACGTCGTACTGCTCGGGACTCAGCTCCTTCCGCAGGACATCGTCACTTGGCTTCTTGAAATTCATCCATCCTCCTGAGTTCACGGACGCCGAGGTCACGACCGGTAGGATCGGTGTATCGCGCCCCGCGTCATCCCCCCACAGTTCCTTCGATCGCGCATCGCGCTGGCACCCTTCGCGGTACAGGGCGTAGCGGATCGGATTCTTCTTGTAGTAGTCCTGGTGGTACTCCTCCGCGCGGTAGAACACCACCGCGGGTACGATCTGCGTGACGACCTTGCGCTTGAGCCGCCCCGACTGGTCGATCGCCTGTCGCGTCGCTTCCGCCAATTGTTGCTGCGCCGCACTGTGAAAGAATATCACCGAGCGATATTGGCTCCCGGCGTCGCAGAATGCCTGGTCCACCGTTGTCGGGTCGATGCTGTGCCAGTACACGTTAAGCAGATGATCGTACCCGATCTTTTTCGGGTCGTACAGCACCTGCACCGTCTCGGCGTGCCCCGTCATTCCCGATGACACCAACTCGTACGTCGGATTGGCCACGCGCCCCCCGGAGTATCCGACGGTCACCCCGACGACTCCGGGCAGCCGATCGAACGGATGCACCATCGACCAGAAACACCCGCCCGCAAACGTCGCCGTGTCGATCTCGGCGCCCCCGACGAGGGGGTCGGACCCGTGCATCCGCGTGGGACTCGCCAAGGCAACCTGGAGCCCACCCACTACGGCCACCCCGGCAATCAGCGCAACCAGTCGAAACGCGATTTTCATATTTGCAAACCTCCGCGGCAGGTCCATCGTGCGGCGCCGCCGTCGTTGTACGTCTCACGGTCTACTATGCGATCTGTCGCTCAGGGGTTCCCGGCTGAGCCAGCTGCGCGCTGCCGCTTTCGTCGCTCGCGAAACCAATAAGTAGCTCCAGCCACTAGGCAGACACCAAAGAGACAGAGTGTCGCGATCCCCAGGTTACGCTCGAGGGCGGGGAGGCTCCGGCCAAAGTAGTAGCCGACCATACCAAACAGCGCAGCCCAGATCACCGCTCCCAAGGCCGTATACAAAAGAAAAGCTCCAATAGGCATCCGCGCCGTGCCTGCGAGGATCGCCGCCCAGGTCCGAAAGAGAGCGATGAAGCGCCCGAAGAAGACCGCCTCGGGACCGTGCTTGGCAAAGAAGTCGTGTATCCGCTGCAGCCTTTCGGGCGTGAGCCGCACATAGCGACCGTACCGGGCGAGGAAGGGCGCGCCCCCGACCCATCCTATCGTGTACCCTGCCCCGCCGCCGACCAACGCGCCCGCGGCGGCCGCGGCCATGACGCCCACAAGCGAGAGCCGCCCCGTTGCGGCCAGCGCCGCACCCGCAAGCAGCGCCGTCTCCCCCGGCAACGGTATCCCCAGACTCTCGATCGCGACGACGACGAAAATCGCGAGGTATCCTCGCGTCCCGAACGGATGTGGGAGGAGGTGGTGGTGCCCCAGCACCCCGGTGACCTGAAACGTCAGCTCGTCCCGGCTGGCACGATGCGCGCGAGCGCGCCCTCATCTCCACTCGCCAACGCTATCTCCGCCTCGAGGCTCTGCACATCCTGCCCGACGCTCGCGACCGCGACCGTCTTCCCCCCCGAGCGGAACGCAACGGAGCCCTCCATTGCCGTGAGATCACCTGTCACATCGAGATGATCCCACTGCTCCGCGTGGCCGACATACGTGATACGGATTGCGTTGTAGTGCGAGCTCCAGAAAAACGGGACCGCGACGAAGCGCTCGCGAGCGCCCAGCATGTTGCGCGCAGCCGTCTGTCCCTGCCGCTCCGCGACGACCCAGTGCTCGACGCGGATCGGCATACCCGTCCGCGCATCGGGCCACCGCGCGATATCACCCGCTGCGTAGATGTCGCGAGCGCTCGTCTCCAGGAATTCGTTGACGAGCACACCGCGATCGAGGGTAAGCCCTGCACGCTGGGCCACCACAGTCCGGGGTCGAACACCGATTCCGACGACGACGATATCCGCCGCAATCGAGGTTCCATCATCGAGCTTGACCGATTGCGTCTCGATCCGGGCCGGCTTCCGCCCAAGATGAAAGACCACACCGTGCGACTCGTGCAACGCCTGAATCATCCCACCCATCTCGGGTCCAAGCGTCCGCGCAAAAGGCACCGCATCGGGCGCGACGACATGCACGTCGAGTCCCCGTGTTCGGAGGGAAGCCGCGACTTCGAGCCCGATGAAGCCGGCACCGATGACGACGGCACGACGTCCCCGTCCAAGATCGGCGATGAGCGCCCGCGCATCGGCATAGGTCTGCAGCTGATGCACGTGCGGCAGGTCGCCGCCGGGAGTCGTCAGCCGGATCGGGTCAGCGCCGAGAGCGAGAAGGAGCCGGCCATACTCGACCCCACCTCCGTCCTCGAGCTGAACGCGCTTGTTCGCGATATCGATCGTCGTCGCGGACCCGCGAACGATATCGATACGATGCTCTTCGAAAAACCCGGGTGGTCGCAGTGGGATCCATTCGTCCTGCGCCTCCCCCGAGAGATAGTCCTTCGAGAGATTCGGACGGTCGTACGGGGAATCGGGCTCACGGTCGACAATCGTTACGGGACCTGTATACCCGCATCGACGCAGCATCTCGGACGCGGCGGCACCCGCTGCTCCGGCGCCGAGTATGACAACCGAGGATGGTGACGCGCCATCACCCGTAACAACCACGTCGGGCGTTAGCGGGTCCCGATCGGGCTCCTTGGTCCCCACATACGCGCGATCGCCGCGGCGCTCGACCTTCCACCGCGTCAGTGGGCTGAGCGCAGGTGCTCGCAGCGCGGAGCCGGTTCGGAGGTCGAAGCACGCGTGATGCCAGGGACAATGAACGCTGGTGCCTTCGAGTACCCCTTCGGCCAGCGGTGCGTTGTAATGCGTGCACGAGCCGGCCACCGCGAAGATCTCCTCGCCGCAGCGGGCAATCAGCACCACATCGTCTCCGACGTGCCCGGCACGCATTTGGCCGTCGGGTAAATCCGTGAGCGCGATCCCTGCCTCTCGCAGCTCAGGACCCGCTGGCACCGCGTGGCTATCGCCCATGGGGTAAGTCTACTTCCGCTGATACAGCCCTGTCAGGGTCGCGGAATCGAGTGTATGCCCCGTGATCGCGGTAAGCACACCGTCGCGGTCGAGTCCTGGCCCGAACGTCGTCGTCGGCAGGTCGACCGCATACAGCGTGAAGACGTAGTGGTGCGGCGGATCGCCAACGGGCGGACAGGGCCCGCTATAACCCAGCGTCCCGAACGATGACTTCCCCTGCATGAATTGACCCTTGCTGTGACCGCCGTTCGTGGGGAATCCCGTGACAGTCGGCGCAATCGCGTACACCACCCAGTGCGTCCAGCCCTTGGGAGGCCTCGCATCCGGATCATGCATCACGAGCGCCAGGCTATGTGCAGTCTTCGGGACCCCGGTCCATTGCAGCGAAGGGGAGATATCCTGCCCTCCACAGCCGTTCTTCGCGTACGCATCCGCGGTGGGGAGCGGTTTACCGTCGGTGAAGTCAGTCGACGTGAGACGGAACGATCCCTGAGTCGATCGTGCACTCGCAAAGCCGGATCCGATTCCGACCGCGGTCAGGGCCGCAACAAAGACAGCAAGCCGCCGAGTCATGCGCGTGGTGTGGGACATACAACGGGATCCCTCTTGCTAATTCGAGGAGATTGCTTCGCCCACTTCGTGGGCTCGCAATGACAGTCGGCCTGCTACGCAGGCTCGCAACGACGGGCCCACTCTATCCGTGATCCCGAGTCTCACGCATACGGCGGGCCAGCATCGGCAACGATAACCCGGTGAGCAAGCGCGGGTCGATCCCTTCACCCTCGGGGGGCGTGAGGTCTCCCCGCCGACTGAGCGGGACCGGCATCGGGTTCTCGCTCTCTGGAATGCCAGCATCCGACGCCCGGGCCACCGCCATCGCGTCGGTGTCCCTCTCGACGAGCTCCGTGTCTGCGAGCTCTGCCTCCTCGCGCTCGATCGTCCGAGCCAGCGTCGCACGCCGTCCCTGCGGCAATCGTGTGAGCGCGTCCTCGTATTGAGCCGTCGCCTCTTCCGCGATCGCGCGCAGGAGATTGCGAACGTGCGCCAGAAATCCATCGGGGTCCGCGCGCACGGCCCGCGCCCGCCAGGCAATCCGATATGTCACCGACGTTCCGCGAGAGTTCTTGGTGGGGACAAAGGTGAAGCCGGCACCGGGTGCCGGAGTCCCGCGGGCCGCTCGCTTCCCTCCGCCCGAGTGCGGTGCCTCCCTGGAGTCGGCGAGCGGCCCGCCGCGCAGGGCTCCTGGCTCAGGGATGGGGGCGTGCCAGCCACGGGGATCGTCCTGGTCCCCCTCCCTCTCATCCAGCGCTTCCGCCTCGGAATCCTCGACGAGCGTGAGCACGCCGGCACGAAACGCTTCCGGATGAATCGCAATTGCCTTGAGCGCCCGGAGCGCGCGGTATGTGACCCGCGATGCTCGCCGGGCCCGCGCACGGTCCGCCTCAGAAAGCGTTGCGATGAGTTGTCCGATGGCAAGTAGCTCGGACACGCGCCCCGCGCTAAACCCTGTCGTCCGCTGGATTGCCTCGCGCGTTAGTCCCTCCCCCTCCCCTTCTCCCACGCTCTCTCGTGTCGCCAGCGCCACTACGTACGCGGCTTGGTCGACGACGTGCATCGATGCGCGGACTTCGTTGGCCATCGCCTGTATGGCGAGCGCCTGTTCGGCGCTAACGCGCCCGAGGTTGAGTGCCGGGATCGTGATATTGAGCCGGCGGGCAGCCTCGAGCCGGTGCGTACCGTCCACCAAGACGTATTCGATCGCCCCCGGCATTCCTTCGATCCGCACCAGGATCGGAACGTGGACGACGTTCCCCGCCTCCTGGATCGCCGCAAGGAGATCACGAAACCGGCGATCCTCCGTGAATGGACGCACATATCGCCCGCGCCGAACAACGCGGTCGGGGTGCAGCAGCAGAGCATGATCGGAGCGCGCAACACCGGCATCGCTCCGATCGCGCACCGGGTGAGCGCCTTCGCTTCTCGCCGTTCCCAGGATCGAGTCCACACCACCAGGGGGTGTTCCCTTCTCATCCCCGGTCGTCGGAGGGCCCTTTCCCATGAGGTGGGTGATATCCGCGCTCTGCAGTCGAGGCTTTGCCATAGGGTCTCTCCTCCTCTCTCTGCTATTCGCTATGCGGCAAGGTGAGCATCTCCCGGCGCGTCGGCCGTGTTGACCCCACCCAGGACAAGCCGATCGTTCAGACGTTCCGCGAGCTGCCGAAAAACCTTGGCTTCCTTGCTCCACCGTGCTCCAAACTCGACGGGAATGCCTGTCATGGCGGCGTCGCTGATCCCGGCCAGATCCGGGATCGGCGGATCGAGAAATGCATCGCCAAAAGCCGAGCGATAGGCGTCGATGAAGGCGTGCGGATTCGCGCGCCGTGACTTGACGGCGTTCACAACGAAGCCATCCAGCACGAGGTCCGGATTCAATCGAGCATCGGCCCGGATCCGCTCCGCGGTGTCCTGAATAAGCTGGACTCCCTCTGCGCTGTACCGCTCGCACTGCGCGACGATGAGATAGCCATCGGCGACGGTTAGCGCCGTTTGGAGCCACAACCCACCCGCCGGCGGCGTATCGATTAAGACCAGATCGTACTCGAGCGCGCGGGCACCATGACGTAACACGTCGCGGAACTGGAGAGCGGCCGAGTTCCAATCCCGAATCTCAGGCTCCCAGGCAATGAGCCCTCGCGTGCCGGGAACGACATCGAGGGCTGCGCGCGCGGTAAAATGGGTCGATTGGATCGCTGCAGACAGTGGAACGGTCTCGCGCAAGACAGACTCGATCGTCGGCCCGGCTGAGGCGCGAACAGGGTCAAGCAACCCCATCGTGGCATTACGCTGACCGTCAAAATCGATCACCAGGACGCGGAGACCGAGCCCGCCAGTGAGGGCAGCACCCAGATTTGTGGTCAGGGTAGTCTTCCCGACCCCTCCCTTTTGCATG
>PLLD01000161.1 GCA_003141205.1 Gemmatimonadota bacterium | reverse complement strand
CGCACCGGTGACTGCACCCGGAGCGACGTCGGCCGGGCGCGCACCGTGAGCGCCCAGCAGGAGCCCGTGCGCCTGGCGCTGGTGGGGTGCGGGCGGATCAGCCAGACCCATTTCGATGCACTCGCCCGGATCGAGGGCATTCAGTTGACGGCCGTGTGCGACACCGACGCGGAGCGGGCGCAGCAGGCGGGGGAGAAGCAGCGCGTCCCGTCGTTTCGGTCGATCGAGCGGATGCTCGCGGAGGCGCCCTGCGACGTCGTGACGATCGCGACACCGTCCGGGCTGCACCCGCAGCAGGGGATCCTCGCGGCCCGGGCCGGGAAGCACGTCATCACGGAAAAGCCGATGGCGATCTCGCTCTCGGCCGCGGACGAGCTGGTGCAGGCCTGCGATGCGGCGGGCGTCCATCTCTTCGTCGTGAAGCAGAACCGGATGAACCCGACGATCCAGCTGCTCAAGCGGGCGATCGACAAGGGGCGATTCGGCCGGATTTACATGGCCAACTGCACCGTCCGTTGGGCGCGGCCCCAGGAGTACTACGATCAGGCTCCGTGGCGTGGGACGTGGGAGTTCGACGGGGGCGCGTTCATGAACCAGGCGTCGCACTACGTCGACCTCATCCAGTGGCTGGTCGGCCCGGTGGAGAGCGTGGTGGCGAAGACGGCGACGCTCGCGCGCCGGATCGAGACGGAGGATTCCGGGATCGCCGTGCTCCGGTTTCGCTCCGGTGCGCTGGGCTCGATCGAGGTCACGATGCTGACCTACCCGCGCAATCTCGAGGGATCGATCACGATCCTGGGTGAGACCGGGACCGTCAAGGTCGGGGGTACGGCCGTCAACAAGATCGAGCATTGGCTCTTCAAGACGTACGACGATGACGACAAGCTGATCGACGCCGTGAGCACGTCGCCGGCGAACGTGTACGGCTTCGGCCATGAGGGCTATTACCGCAACGTCCTCGCGGTGCTGCGCGGGGAGGCGACCCCCGACACCGATGGGCGCGCCGGACGCAAGTCGCTGGAGCTGATCCTTGGCATCTACGAATCGGCGAAGACGGGACGCGAGGTCCCGCTGCCGCTTCGCGCCAAGATGTGACCGGATAGATTCAGCCGTGGCCGTTTCCCTGCTCGACCTTCGCGCGCAGCACGCCGCGATTCGTGACGACGTCGTCGCGGCCCTCATGCGCGTCGTCGACGACCAGGCATTCATTCTGGGGGAGCCTGTGGCGCGCCTCGAGCGCGCGATCGCCGCTCTCTCGCACACGCGTCACGCGATCGGCTGCGCCAACGGGTCGGACGCCATCCTGCTCGCGCTGCGCGCGCTCGATGTCGGGGCGGGGGACGAGGTCATCACCACGCCGTTCACGTTCTTCGCGACGGCGGGCGCGATCCACAACGTCGGGGCGCGCCCGGTTTTCGTCGACATCGATCCGGTGACCTTCAACATCAAGCCGGCGGAGATCCCGGCGGCGATCACGCCCCGGACGAAGGCGGTGATACCGGTCGATCTCTTCGGTCAGATGGCCGCGCTGGAGCGCGTCGCCGGGGTGGCGGCCGGGCTTCCGATCATCGAGGATGCGGCCCAGTCCATCGGCGCACGCCGCTCGGTCGACGGCGAATGGCGGATGGCGGGGGAGATGGCGACGATCGGGACGTTCAGCTTCTTCCCCTCGAAGAATCTGGGCGGGTACGGGGATGGCGGAATGGTGGTCACGCAGGACGAGGGGCTGGCCAAGCGTCTCCTCCGGCTGCGGACGCATGGCGGCGTGAAGACGTACTTCCACGAGGAGGTCGGGTACAACTCCCGCCTCGACGCCTTGCAGGCGGCGGTGCTGGAGGCCAAGCTCCCGCATCTCGCCGCGTGGAGCGCACGCCGCCGAGTGAACGCGGCGGCGTATACGGAGGCGTTCGCCGACATCGCGGATGTCGTGCGCACGCCGGTCGTGTTGCCGGAGAACGAGTCGATCTTCAACCAGTACACGATTCGCGCGGTCCGGCGAGATGCGCTGCAGGCGCATCTGACGGCGCGCGGCATCGGCACGAGTGTGTACTACCCGCTCCCGCTGCACCTGCAGCCGTGCTTCGCCTACCTGCGCTACACGCGCGGCCAGTTCCCGGAATCGGAGCGGGCCGCGACCGAGGTGCTTGCGTTGCCCGTGTATCCCGAGCTGCCGGACGCGCAGCGGGACGAAGTCATCGGCGCCGTGCGCGCGTTCTACGGCCGATGAGCGCCCAACCGAGGTCGATGAGCGCCCACCCGATGCCGGACTATCGCGCGCAATTCCTGTCCCGGATCGACGACCGGACCGCGGTGATCGGTGTCGTCGGACTGGGCTACGTCGGCCTTCCGCTCGCCGTCGAGTTCGCCGAGGCGGGGTTCCGCGTGGTCGGCTACGACGTGAGCCAGCGGACCGTGGACCGGCTCACCGCCGGGGAGTCGCACGTCCTCGACGTGGCGGGCGCCACGGTCGCGCGGCTGATCGCCGACGGGCGTTTCACCGTCTCGACCGATCCCGCGGGTCTCGCGGCGGCGGATGCCGTGTCGATCGCCGTGCCGACCCCGCTCGTCAAGACGCGCGATCCGGACATGAGCTATGTGGACCGCGCAACCAACACGATCGCGGACCATTGCGGTGCGGGCACGCTCGTGGTGCTCGAGAGCACGACCTATCCGGGGACCACGCGCGAGCTCGTGCAACCCAAATTCGAGCGCCGCGGGCTCACGGTCGGCGTGGACGTCTTTCTCGCGTTCAGTCCGGAGCGCGTGGATCCCGGTAATCCCCACTACCGCACGAAGAACACGCCGAAGGTGGTTGGCGGGATCACGCCTGCGTGCCTGGAAGTCGCGACCGCCCTCTACGCGCAGTGCATCGACACGGTGGTCCCCGTCTCGTCGCCCGAGGCGGCGGAGCTCGTGAAGCTCCTGGAGAACACCTTTCGCTCGGTCAACATCGGACTCGTCAACGAGATGGCGATCGTCTGCGACCGACTGGGCGTGAACGTGTGGGAAGTAATCGATGCGGCGGCCACGAAGCCGTTCGGGTTCATGAAGTTCACCCCCGGCCCCGGCATCGGGGGGCATTGCATCCCGCTGGATCCGCACTACCTCGCGTGGAAGATGCGGACGCTGAACTACCGGACGCGATTCATCGACGTCGCGTCCGAGATCAACAGCCAGATGCCGGATTTCGTCGTCGAGAAGGTGGCCCAGGCCCTGAATGACGCGCGCCAATCGGTCAACGGGAGCCACATCCTGGTGCTCGGCGTCGCGTACAAGAAGGACATCGATGACATCCGGGAGAGCCCCGCGCTGGATGTCGTGCGGCTGCTCGAGGGGCGCGGCGCCCACGTCGCGTATCACGACCCGTTCATCGTGCGATTCGAGGAGGAGGACGGGCACGACCACGCAAGCGTTGCGCTCACGCCGGCCGTGCTCGCGGGCGCGGACGCCGTGGTGATCGTGACGGACCACAGCTCGATCGACTATCAGATGGTGGTCGACCACGCCCGCGTGGTCGTAGACACCCGAAACGCGACGGCGCGCGTGACGCACCCCACGGCACGGATCGTGTCTCTCTCCGCATCGTAGGGGCTCGCCTGCGCGTCCGCGCCGCGCTCGCCGCTCTGTCGCTTGGGCCGGCGCTCCTGACGGCGGCCACTCCGCGCGCCGCGTTCGGGCAGCACGGACTCATGAACCTCCCGCTCGGCGATCCCGCGTACCAGCAGCTCGGGGCGCTGGAGCGCGCCGGGTGTGTCCCCGCACGGGTATCGGCCACGCGCCCGTACGACCTGCGGTCGATCCGCCTCGCCATCGCGGCGGGGGCGGGGGACCCGCGCTGCCGGGGGAGCCTCCTCGACGTCCTGCAGCGCCGGTTCGCGCCGAGCGCGGCGGATATGGCGCGGCGCCTCCGGCTGGGCGGCAGCGTCACCGCTCAGGGGACCGCCCTCAAGGGGGGGGATTTCCTCCCCCTCTGGAACGATGTCCGGCCGAAGGGGGAGGGAGATCCTCCACTCGTCGTCACGGGGCATGCGCGAGGGTCCTACGGCAATGGGGACGTCGTCGAGGCGGTGTTCGACGGGTACGTCGAATCCAACTCGCGGAACGATCCGCAGGTGCGCGCCCGCCAGTTCCGGCGATCGACGGCCGTCATCGACGCGGGGGAGGCCTACGTCGCTGTGCGTGGCCTCGGCATTACGCTATCGCTCGGGCGCGAGCGCGAGGCGTGGCTCGGGGACAGCACCGAGTCGATGTGGCTGGGGGCGAACGGGCCCCCGCTCGACCGCCTCGCGGCGTCCTTTCGCAGCCGCCATTTCGAGGGCCATTTCCTCTTCGGCGTCGTGGACGACGTGGTGCTGACGCCGGCGCAGGACAGCATCCAGTCGGAGTTCGGGCCGCAGCGATTCTACCGCTTCATTGCGGCGCACATGCTCACCTGGCGGCCGTCGCGGATGGTCGAATGGTCCGTCGGCGAGACGGCGCTCCTCTCCCGCGGCGCCGGGGTCGTGGATTTCTACTACATCAACCCATTCGTCCCGTACGTCGTGGTCCAGAACGACACTGGGCGAACGGGGGATGACGCGCGCGACAACCTGACGGCCTTTACCGGGATCCGGCTGCATCCCGGGCGCGTCACGCTCGGTGGGGAGCTGTTGATCGACGACATTCAGATCGACGCCGCCGATCGCCGCACGACGCCGGACCAGCTGGGCTGGAGATTCACGGCGACGGCTCCCGCTCCCATCAAGTGGCCGGCCACCGTGGCCCTCACGTACGAGCGCATCAATAGCTATACCTACATGCGCAGATTCTACAATGAGGTCTACCAGTATTACAACGAGCCGCTGGGTTCCGTGCTCGGTCCGGACGCCGACTACGCCCACGCCGACGCCGACCTCTTCGTCACGCCGACCGTCCGGATTGCCGCCGGTCTCGGGAGCTGGCGGCGGGGCGTGCGGCGGATCTACGAGCGGCCGGCGGTGGCGGCCGTGGGCCACGCGAATGAGTCCTTCCCCACCTCCTTCCCCGACGAGCCCGCGGAGACGGCCCTGCTGGGTGACGTCTCGGCGCAGCTGCTCTCCGTCGTGTGTCCCGTGACGCTCCGCGTCGATGCCGCGCGCATCACCAACGTGAATAACACGGCGAGCGCCCCGGCCCTGTACGCGAGGGTGCAACTTCTCGCCACGTATGCGTTCCGGTATCCCTGATGGGCGCGGCCCGGGCCGCCGCCGAATCGGGTGGCTGCTCGTGCCCGCGTACGCGCTCGGTCTGCTCGGTCTGCTCG
>PLLD01000287.1 GCA_003141205.1 Gemmatimonadota bacterium | reverse complement strand
TGATCCCGCGACGTCGCGGCGGATTGCCGCCAGGCTCGCCGACGTCGGGGTGTGTTTTCTCGACGCGCCGGTGAGCGGGGGGACGGCGGGGGCGGCGCAAGGGACGCTCACGATCATGGTCGGGGGTGATGCGGCGACTCTGGACGTCACGCGCGCCGTGTTCGATACGGTGGGGAAGAAGATCGTGCACTGCGGGCCGGTGGGTGCCGGGGATGCGGTGAAGGCGGTGAACAACGCGCTCCTTGCGGTCAATCTCTGGTCTACGGTGGAGGGGTTGGTGACGCTGGCCAAGGCGGGAGTGGCTCCGTCGGTGGCGCTCGACGTGATCAACGCATCGAGCGGGCGGTCGAACGCCTCGATGACATTGATCCCCGAGCGTGTGCTCACGCGGGCGTTCCCGCGCACGTTTCGCCTCGCGCTGCTCGACAAGGATGTGGGGATCGCCGCATCGGTGGCGCGCGACAACCGGGTGGCATCGCCGCTGCTGCAGGAGATCGCCGAGCTCGTGCGAGTGGCCCGTGCGGAGTTGGGGGAGGAAGCGGATCACGCCGAGCTCGCCAAGGTGATCGAGCGGTGGGCCGGGGTCGAACTCACGTGATCGGGACGACGCGACACCACCTTCTCGTGGCCGCGGGGATCGTGCTCGTGGTGGTGATCGTGTTGCCACTGGTCGCGCTCGAGGCGCTGACCTCGGGTCCGGCGCGAGCACGCATCGCCGCGGCGCTGTCGGACGCACTGGGTCAGCCGGTCGAGATCGGGGCTCTCTCCATATCGATCTTTCCGACGCCGGCGCTGGACGCGAAGGAGATCCGCATCGGGGGACGGGACGCCGCGGCCGCGCCGGGCGTCGCCGTGGCGGAGCTCCGCGTCGAGCCCGCGCTGTTGTCGCTGCTGCCGGGCCGCACGCGGACGATCAATCGTGTCGATCTCGACGGGTTCGTCGTGTCGGTGCGCCGGAGCGCATCGGGGCAGTGGCAGCTTCCGCTGCCGTCCGTGCCTCCCAGGCAGGCGCACGCCAACTCGCCGTCGGACAAGTCGAGTAGTTCCGTCGCGATCACCCTTCAGGCGCTGCACGTCCGCGATGGCGGCCTCCGCGTCGTGGACGATAGCCTGCGGACGAGCGGGGGAAGCTCCACCGTCACGGCGCTCACGAACATTGAGGCCGACGTGCAGGTCGCCAACGGACAGCTTTCGGTCCCGCTCTTCGGCGGTCAGCTCGGGAAGACGATCGTCACCGGATCGGCGACGGCGAGCACGACTGCCAGCACGCTGCATCTGGCGGCCGTCTCGATCGCCAACAGCGATCTCCCGGCGTTCTTCGCGCTCGCGGGGATGCGGCCGTATCCCGGGCTCGCCATCGGCGGGACGTGCGCGATCGACCTGGCGGCAACGATTGGCGCCGATCTCAAGAGTTTGGCGGTCACCGGGACGGTCGCGTTCGGTCAGGTGCAACTCGGGACGATCGCGATGCAGGATCTGCGCACGCCGTTCCGGCTCACGGACGGGATCGTGACGCTCGATCCGGTAACATTCACGCTGTACGCGGGACACGAACGCGGATCGGTTTCGATCGACATGAGCGGACCGGCTCCGGCCTACGCGATCCGAACGTCACTGACCGGACTCGACGTGAACCAGGCGCTCAGCGCCAACACGACGATGCAGAACTTTCTACTCGGGACCGCGAAAGCGTCGGTCGACGTTCACGCGCGCGGCACGACGCAGGCGGCGATCGAACAGTCACTCGCGGGAACCGTGCAGTTCGGCGTCACCGACGGAGAGGTGCGCAACATGGCGCTTCTCGCGACGATCAATAAAGTTCTTGGTCTGACCGAGGGGACGTCGCACGACACCAAGTTTCAGAGCATGACGGGGACCGCAACGATGGGTGGCGGCGTGGCCACGACGCACGATCTCACGCTCAAGGCGGGAGAGCTCACCGTGCTCGCCGCGGGGACGATGGGACTCGCGAATCAAGCACTGCATCTGGCGATGACATCGATATTATCGGCTGCGAAGGCGCGCGACATGGCCCGCATTGGCGGCGTGACGAAGCCGCTCCAGAACAGGAAGGGGGAGATCGAGATTCCGGGGTCGATAACCGGCACGGCGTCGGACCCCAAGATTTCCGTGAATGTCGGGGCGGTGGCGAAGCGCGAGCTCAAGGGTGTGGGGCACGCGCTCCGCAAGCTCATCCCCTGACGGGGCCGGCGCGGTGGCATTGCTGCGGCGGCCCAGCGGCACGTGAGGATGCGCCGCGACATGTCGATGGCCGGGCACGGCATCGCACGCGTCCGGTCGGGGCGCCACGATGACGGCTGAGGATGGGGGGGGGTGGCGAGCGCCGACGGCACATCCCACGGACTGGCCTGCGGACGAAATCCGCCGCGTGGGCTACCGGGTGGTCGACCTCATCGCCGACCATCTGGCCCGGCTGCCGACGCGTCCCGTTTTCCGTCCGGTGCCGCCAGCGCTCAGTCGAGAGTTGGTGGCAACTCCCGTGCCGATGGCGGCCACGGCGCCTGATGCGATCCTCGACAGCATCCGGGATGTGATTCTCGCGTATCCCATGGGGAACGGCCATCCGGCGTTCTCGGGGTGGGTAAACTCGCCCCCCGCGATGATGGGGATCTTTGCCGACGCGCTGGCGGCGACCATGAACCCGAACGTCGCGGGCGGAAATCAGGCCGCCGTGTATATCGAGCATGAGGTTCTCGGATGGTTCAAGGAGCTGCTCGGCTTTCCGCCGAGCGCCTCGGGACAGCTCGTCAGCGGGAGCTCCGCCGCGGCACTGACCGCGCTCGGTGTGGCGCGCCACGTCGCCGCGACGCGGGCCGGCATCGATGCGCGACATGCCGGGCTTCAGCACGCGACGACGACGTTCACGGCGTATCAATCGGAGCAAGGGCACAGCTGCCATCGTAAGGCGCTCGAGGTCCTGGGGATCGGATCCTCGCACATTCGCGTGATCGAAAGTGATGCCGCGCTTCGGATGTCGCCGGCCGCGCTCGAAGCGGCTCTCGCGCGCGACCTGCGCGAGGGGCGGACGCCGGTCGCGGTCATCGCGAGTGCGGGGACGGTCGATACGGGCGGCATCGATCCGCTCGATGCGATCGCCGATGTGTGCCACATGCACGGGGTCTGGCTGCACGTGGACGGCGCCTACGGCGCTCCCGCGATCCTGACCGCACGCTACGCGGGGGCGCTCGCTGGAATCGCGCGCGCCGACAGTGTGGCCACGGATCCGCACAAGTGGATGTCGGTGCCGATCGAAGCGGGGCTGGTCCTCATCAAGGACGCCGCGACGACACGGGCGACGTACGCACACGACCCGCCGTACCTGCGCACGGACGGCGATCCCGAGGGCGTCACAGGACCGCCGTGGTTCAGCGAGCTCGGGCTGCAACAGACGCGCGGATTCCGCGCGCTCAAGGTCTGGGCGTCGATATCCCACTTGGGACGCGCCGGGTATCGGGCGGCGATCGAGCACACGCTGGACATGGCGGCGCAGCTCGCGGCGCACGTCCAGGCGGCGCCCGATCTCGAGCTGTGGGAACCCACGAGCTTGAGCATCGTGTGCTTTCGGTACGTCGGGGATTGCGCGCTGAGCTCCGCGGTGCTGGACGCGATCAACCGCGCTCTGTGTACCGAGCTCCAGCTGGGCGGCGACGTCTTTCCGACGAGCACGGTATTGCGGGGCCGTACCTATCTGCGCTCGTGCATCGTGCATGCGGGGAGCCGACCCGACGACGGCGAGCGGTTGGTCCGCTTGGCGCGGGAGGTGGGCGCGCGGCTCGCGAGCACGCAGCGAGCGTGAGAGCCTATCCCGTTGCGGCTCTCCGCGGTGCGGGAACTCGGCCCGTGGCCCCGTGCTCCGCGGCGAGCAGATCGCGTTTGCGATCGGGCCCCCAGCGGTAGCCGCCCGGCGCACCGGTCGCGGGGATGACGCGGTGGCACGGGACCACGACGGCGACGCGGTTGGTCGCGCAGGCGCGCGCGACGGCCCGAGCAGCGGAGGGACGGCCGATCGTGGCCGCGAGGGCGGCGTACGTGCGCGTCTCGCCGCGGGGGATCTCGCGGAGCGCGTTCCAGACCTGGATCTGGAAGGCCGTGCCCTGGAGGTCGATCGGAACGGCGCGTGCATCCGCCCCCCCCTCGATCTGGCGCACGATCGCTTGGGCCCACTGACGGAGTGATGTGTCATCGCGCTCGAGCTCCGCGGATGGGAACTCCCGGGTGAGCCCGCTCTCGAGCTCTTCCGTCGTATCGCCGAGCGCCACGCTACAGACACCGCGCTCGGTCGCGGCGACGAGCAGCTGACCGAGGGCGCAGGGCACGATGGTGTATCGGATCCGGACGCCGGTCCCGCCGCGGCGGTAGGCGGCCGGTGGCATCCCCAGCGCGCCACCGCGGCGGGCGTAAAGGGGACCGCTCGAGCCAAACCCGGCCTCGTACGCGGCGCGCGAGACCCCCTCTCCGCTCCGGAGCTCGGCTCGGAGCCGGTCGCGGCGGAGAGCGTCGTGGTAGGCCTTCGGTGACACGCCCATGCTGCGAGTGAAGGCGCGTTGCAGGTACGCGGGACTGAGCCCGACCGCGCGGGCGAGGCGGGAGAGCGTGACCGGCCGGTCGTTATGGCGATCGAGATACTGGCGCGCGGCGTCGACGCTGCGGTCGGTTGGCGCGCCGGCGGCCACGTGGGGGCGACAGCGGCGGCAGGGCCGGAACCCGGCCCGCTCGGCATCGGCCGCGGCGGAGAAGAATTCGACGTTCGCGCGATGCGGGCGTCGGGAGGGGCAGGTGGGTCGGCAGTAGATCCCGGTCGTCCGCACGGCGTAGACGAATGCGCCATCGAAGCGGCGGTCGCGGGCGTCGAGCGCCGCCCACCGTGCGTCCCCTGTGCCGGGCGTTTGGCCGCGAGCTCTCTTCTTTTCCATGGGTCCTGCCGTGTCGGGTCTCGTCATGGGAGGAAAGATCGCGGACACGGTGTGGGAATCTCTTGGAATCGTGCGCTCAAACTCAGGGTACGAACGTCCAGGGGTTGCGGCATTTCGTCGCGGCCTGGAGCACGTCGATCACCCCGTAGCCGTAGTCAATGTCGCGCCGGACACCGGACACCTCTGTCGCGGAGCCGATCTCGCAGTCTTCGAGCGAGGTGCCGAAGAGGCTGAAGCCCGACTGCGATTTCGCGACGGCCGCCTCCGCGGCCGCGTGCGGAGATGCGAAGCTCGTCCCCGCGCCCAGATAGTACATGTCTTCCGTTGCGCAGGCCGAGTTGCTGGCGGAGCTGCACGGCCCGATGAGAAGATCGAGATCGGTGCTCCCGGCAACGGAATCGCCCCCCGGCGCGAACACCGCGACCCCCGCCTTTCCGAAGTTGGAGTAGCTGGCGATCCGATCGACGTTCACCTGATTGATCGGCGCGGTGGCGCCGACACTCAGCACGTGCGGCATGCCGGCGGGGTAGTCCATGCTATCGGCGTACGTCCCCG
>PLLD01000251.1 GCA_003141205.1 Gemmatimonadota bacterium | reverse complement strand
GGGGAGCGGCCTCGTGAGGCCGCCCAGAGGCTTGAACCGAAGGAATACCGAAGCTAAATTATCCTGCGGCACGTTTCCAATTTCGGTGAATGAGGTGCTCCCGGATCAGTATATGTCGTACATTGGAGGGGATCGCTGGCGTCGGCGTATACTCATGATTCGGCACTTCTTGCAGCCCCTCGTGACCGAATGGCGACTGTGGAGCCTAACCTGACTCGCGGCGATCCCCGCGATGAGTTGATCGCGGTCGTTGCGATCATGCGGGCGAACGCCGTCAGCGCGACGAAGCTCAGCGCACTCCTGGACAATGTGGGGTCCGCAATCGACCTCCTCCGGGACCAGAGCATGGTCTTCGAGACGGGCGTGCGCTCTCTCCTACTTGGCGCTGTGGGTCAGACACACATCGAGGCTGCGGCTGTCGAGATTTCCGCATGGGAGGCCGCCGGCTATACCGCTGTGACCGTCCTCCATCCGTCCTACCCGACAAACCTCCAGGAAGTTTTCGACAAGCCGCCCCTTCTCTTCGTTACGGGAAAGTGGGACGATCACGCGGAGAGTCGCGCCGTGGCAGTGGTTGGCACTCGGAATCCAAGTGCAGACGGGCGCAGACGCGCAGCTCTTCTCGTGAAGACGTTGACCGAGGCGAGCATTACCGTGATCTCTGGCCTCGCCAAGGGGATTGATGCTGTGGCACACCGAGCTGCGCTCAAGGCCGGTGCGCGGACAGTGGCCGTTATGGGTACGGGAATCGCTCGCCGGTACCCGCGGGAGAACGCGTCGCTCGCCGACGCGATCGTCGCGTCGGGAGGAGCGCTGATTTCTCAGTTCTTCCCGACGCAGGGCCCGACGAAGTGGACGTTTCCCGTGCGCAATATCACGATGTCTGGTCTCTCCATCGCGACGATCGTCATCGAAGCGGGTGTGACATCTGGCGCGATGATACAGGCGCGTGCCGCGCTTACCCATGGGCGATCCGTGTTCTTGCCGAGTTCATTGGTCGAGACGCATCCGTGGGCTCGGGCGCTCGTGGAGGACGGTGTTCAGGGGGCTCATGCGACCGAGGTAAGTTCGCCCACCGATGTCATCGACCGGCTCGACTTTACGCTACCGGAGATGTCCTCGCTCGTCGCTTGAGAGAAACTCTCTCGGCTCGCGACATCGTCGCGAAGGTGTCGGCGGCGCTCGGCTCAGTTCCGTCCGTATCTGAAGAATTCGTATGCGACCACTGTCTCGGACCGGTTACCGGCTACCCCGAGTGCTACAGTTGCAGTCAACTCCTAGCCTCGGCGCCTGACGAGCTACGCAATCGTGTCATTCCAATGACTTCGGTCGTTAACCCCAGTTCGTGGTATAGTCGGCTCCTCACATACAAGAATGGAAGTGCCGAGAATCAAATGGTCATCGCGAGCCTGGCGACTCTCTATTTGGTGACACAACAGGCGAACGTTGAGAAGTTGCTCGGCGGTTCTATCACGGCGATCGTACCTGTGCCCTCTACGCGTGGTCGGCCATTCGACAAACACCCGCTTGCACAAGCGCTGCGTCGGTCGGTCCAGTTCCGCGACCGGATCGTGGATGGCATGGCGCATGTTCTGGGTGGCGCGATCGGGCGCCGGGAATACAAGCCGACAATCTTCGTCGCATCATCGGAGGCGCTTCGCGACCAACGCGTTGTGCTAATCGAGGATCTGTGGGTGAGCGGCGCGAAAGCGATGAGCGCCGCCGGGGCCGCGCTGACCGCCGGCGCTGCTTCTGTCCTGATTCTGCCACTGGCTCGTGAGCTTCGGCCGTCGTTCTGCGGTGAGGATCATCCGTATCTCGTGGCGATGGGCACACCCTATTCCGTGAAATCGTGGCCAAGGTAAATCGGATGGTTCCAAGTGGCACCGCCGCCGTTATAATCACGCCGGGCGCATAGTGTAGCCTCTACATCTCTATCCCACCGATCACAACTGGTTTGCCTTTTCGAGGCGGCAGCCCGGCGGCGACGAGGTAAATTTTCAGAACCGGCCAGACATCCGCGACACGATGCGGCCGCCCAGCGATGTCGCACCGCAGATCGGGCGCCCCTCGATACACGCCCAGGTCGCGGTCGGCTCCGTCGGACGGCGGCGCGGGAATATGAAGGAAGATCGACACCGACCGCCTCCGAGCTCGTCAGTAGGTAATGGTAGACCGATGTCTGCCGTTTCCATTTAACCCCTTCCGGGAAAGCCTATCCCGTGCGCCCGACGGTCTTGCCAGTGCTCTTGGCCTATAGCGATCTAACAGCATTTGATAACTGACGGCTCTGCGCATCCGCCCGTGCGCCCCGGGCGCGCGCCAGAGATCGATCGTGCCCGGCAGCTATTCCGCTTCCTCAAGGCATTTGCTGAGCGAAGCGTACCGCTGCGCCGCCTATTGAAGGATCAACTCTGGACGCTGGCGCTCAGCGATCTGCCTCGGCATCCCGCGGTTGCGTTGGGAGAAATACGGCTCGCAGGCGCTGGCGAGGAAACGCGTGGCGATGAAAATCCGGATGACGCTCCGCTGCTCCGCGTCCGACGCCCTAAGCTTACTCCCGCGCCTCGCCCGCCAAGCCTCCTCGACGACTTTCTCCAACCCGGATGGGACCGAGCTGACGGCAAAGTCGACGTGCTCTCGACAAGAAACGTTCGGCGTCGGGGCGAGACTGTCACCGAATTGTTTGTCGAGGATCCTGCACGTGTTGCGGCGTTGGAGGATTGGCGCGCGAAGTGGGCTATGTGGGCCGAAGCCGAGCGCCCCGCACTGCAAGCGATGAATGTGTTCGAGCGACTTTATGACCTGCGCGGACGCATCGATCGCGAGAGCGAGGGAGTCGAGCTCATGCTAGGCGATGGCAGACTCCGATGGCAGCAGGTCGACGGTGCAGTGGACCACCCGGTGCTGCTGCAGAGAGTGGATCTGGAGTTTGATCCAAGCGTTCCGGAGTTTCGCGTTTTAGATGCCGATCGCGGCCCCGAGCTATATACGGCCCTGCTGCTCGGCGGGGGAACGATTTCCGCCGCGCAGCTCAACCAGCTCCGTGTCGAGCTTGAACAGGGGGGCTACCATCCGCTCGCTCGACAGGCGACGTCTGCCTACCTGCGCCGTCTCGTACAACTTCTTGGCCCGCGCGGCACATTCTACGAGACAGCCGGTAACGCGCCGGTTGGCCCCGACCCCGTTGTCCAACGCGATCCAGTGCTTTTTCTGCGAACGCGCGGCGGCGGGTACGCGGCTGCCTTCGACCGCGTCCTGCAAGATCTCGAGTCTCGAATTGATCTGCCCGCGGCACTCACACGTCTTGTTGGCGTAGAGCCGCCCGCGCCGCCGGACCCTATCGAATCCGCCACCTCCCCATGGGGCGAGCCACCCGACGTTCTTCTCAGCAAGCCGGCGAACATGGAACAGGTGCAGATTGCGCGCGCACTTGATCGACACCGCGCCGTGCTCGTGCAGGGGCCTCCTGGCACCGGCAAGAGTCATACGATCGCAAACCTGATAGGCCACCTCGTTGCTCACGGTAAGCGGGTGCTCGTCACTAGCCATACCACAAAAGCATTGCGCGTATTGCGTGGCCACGTAGTCGAGGCGTTACAACCCCTCTGCGTCGCCATGCTTGATAACGATCTTGAAGGGCGGATGCAGATGGAGCAGGCCGTCCGTGGCATCCTCTCACGCCTTACCGAATCAAACGAGGAGACGCTCGGTCGGGAGGTAGGCCAGCTTGCCGAAGCGCGGGCAGCGCTAAACAATGAGATTGCAGGTATTACGGGGAACCTGAGGGCGGCACGCGAGGCGGAGTATCTCCCGATCGTAATTGCAGGGGAGGCGGTTGACCCCGCGCAGGGTGCGCGGTGGATTCGCGAGCATGCTGACGGAAATGACTGGGTACTGGCGCCCGCGGAGCAAGGCGCGCCACTTCCGCTGCCGGAAATAGAGCTGCGCGAATTGTACGCGACGAATCTCGAACTGACCGCCGCGGAGGACGATGAAATCGCCGCAGGTCTACCGAATCTTGAAGCGATCCCAGATCCAGATACGTTTGGCGCTAGGGTGGCCGATTTGCAGATTGCTGAGCGGAGCGATTTTGCGGCGTTCTGGAGAAGCGCAGTTGGGGAGGATGAGATATCCGCACTGGAGCACCTCACTGACATGGTGTGCGCCGCCGTAGCGGACTTGGATCGACTGGAGCCATGGCAACTATCCATAGTTGCTGCGGGCCATTCGAGCGGACCGGACGAGGAGATGTGGCTTGAGCTCGCGCGGCAGGTGAACATTGCTTTGGATGGCTGGAAGAAATCGCGACCGTCGCTGCTAGAGCACAATGTGGAAATCTCCGCGGCATTCCAGCGCGACGGAGCCACGCGTACAGTCGCTGAGATAATTGATTATATCGGCAACGGTGGACAACTAGGCGGCTGGATCCTGTTCCGTCGACCGAGATGGAAGGATCTCATCGCGAGCTCACGCGTCAACGGTAGGCCACCGGAGCAAGACGGTCACTTCCGTGCCATTTGGGCGTACCTCGCGGTTGACGACGGTCGCAAGCGGCTCGCGGCACGCTGGGAACGCCAAGCACAGCCGATTGGACTACCCGCGTTCTCCGCGACTGGCTCGAATCCCGAGCCGATGTTGACTGAGTATACGGCGCAGTTCTCCGGCCTTCTGGCGTGGTGGCCGACGCGCTGGCGGGGGATTGAAGGCGCCGCAGGGGCCGCGGGATTCCGCTGGACAGAGTTTAGGCACCGCGAAGTTGCTCGCGCTGCCCCGGCGACGCCTTTTGACCGGGACGTATCGATTCTGAAGGGGCCTATGCAGGAGGCGGTCACTAACAGGATCGCGATCGCGCGCCGATCGCGCGCAGAACGTGTCTTACGAGACCTGCACGCGCTTCTGCTGCGTCATACAGGTCGTGTCTGCGGAGGTTTGCGCGAGGCCGCCCGCGTGCTCGCCCCAAACAGTTATCAGCTTGCCTGGAAATCGTTGCAACGGCTCGTGCAGAAGCAATCGCTGTCCCAGCGGCGGCGGCATCTACTGGGCCAGCTCGCCGAGGTGGCGCCCGTTTGGGCAGCGGCAATTCAACACCGGAGATCGATCCATGGCGCAGCCGAGGTTCCTGGCGATCCGGAAGTGGCGTGGAAGTGGCGCCAGCTGCAGCAAGAGATCGCGCGCAGGGCTGATTTAGGGGAGGTGGAGCTTACCCGTATACTACACCAGCGTCGGTCGTCGCTGCGAGAAGTCACGGCAAAATTGATTGACCGGCGCGCGTGGCTGGGGCAATTGCGTCGAACCGATCTTAACGCGCGTCAAGCCTTGCAGGGTTGGGCGGACACGCAGCGGCGGATCGGCAAGGGCACAGGCAAGCGAGCGCCAGCACTACAAGCCGAGGCGCGACGTTTGCTCGCCAAGGCACGGGACGCCGTGCCGGTTTGGATTATGCCCCTCTCGCGGGTCGCCGAGAGTTTCGACGCAACCGGCGGGCGGTTCGATGTGGTCATCGTCGACGAAGCCAGCCAGTCGGACATGACGGGACTTCTCGCCTGGTACCTCGGCGACCGAGTCGCGGTCGTGGGGGATCACGAGCAGGTGAGCCCGATGGCGATTGGCCAAGAGATCGGCGCAATGAACGCTCTTATTGCTCAGCATCTGCAGGAGATCCCCAACAGTCACCTATACGACGGGATGACATCGGTTTACGACCTCGCGCAGCAGTCGTTTGGCGGCACGATCGCGCTGCGTGAGCACTTTCGATGCGTCCCGGATATCATCGAATTTTCGAATGAGCTGGCATACAATCTCGAAATCCGTCCATTGCGTGATCCGAGCTCAGCGCCACGCCCGCACGTGGTAGAGTACATGGTCCAACCAGTCCCAGGCGTGGAACGCTCCGGCAAGACAAACCTTGCGGAGGCACGCTCGATCGTGGCGCTCGTGAAAGCGATGACTGAGATGCCTGAGTATACCGGGAAGACAATAGGCGCAATCACTCTGCTGGGCGACGAGCAGGCAGGCCTCATCCAAGATCTCGCGGTTCGGGCGATCGGCGCGGTAGAACTGGATGCGCGCCGCTTCGTAGCGGGCAATTCGGCGCAGTATCAGGGCGACGAACGACACATTGTCTTCCTTTCCATGGTCGACACACCAACGGGTGACGCGCTCTCGCTGCGCCAGACGGGCGCATTCAAGCAACGATACAACGTCGCTGCCAGTAGGGCGAAGGATCAGCTGTGGCTGGTTCACTCGCTTGACCCCAACCGGGACCTTAAGGCTGGTGACCTTCGGCGACGATTGATCGAGTATGTCCGCGATCCAGGGGCGAGGCGCCGGTCTGCTGAGCAGGCGGCGCTGCGTGCCGAATCACCGTTCGAGAAAGCGGTCATCGAACGCCTGGTCACGGCCGGATACCGCGTGGAACCGCAAGTTTGGGTCGGACGATACCGGATCGATATGATAGTCTCCGGTGGCGGCAAAGACGTCGCGCTGGAATGCGACGGCGATCGATACCACGGGATCGACCAGATACCAGAGGATATGGCGCGGCAGGCGATTCTCGAGCGCGCTGGTTGGCGGTTTGTGCGCATTCGCGGCACCCGATTCTACCGGAATCCGAGTGCGACCATGGATTGGGTGGTGAACGAGCTGGGCCGTTTGGGCGTCGAGCCGGTGGGCTCCGCGCCCAGCGCAGGCGCAATGGAAGCGCAGGCCGCGGAGTTCCGGGCGCGGGTTGTCCGTCGCGCCTGGCAATTTATGCGGGGGCAAGGCTGGCTCGCGGACCCCACGACTGACTTGCCCCCCCTTGCGAGTTGATGGGGGTCGAGACTGCGATTGCCGACCCGAGCGCGCAAACGAGGCAAACTTCGCCTGCAAGTAGGGCTCGCGCGCATACCGCTGGCTTACGACTAAATGGATACGACATTCAGATGCTACCGTCCCGTCGCATCGCGCCCGCCGCCCTGACGACCGAGCTTCTATGACCGACATCAATCGCCCGCAAACCGACTGGATTGCCAATTTCATCTGGGGGATCGCAGACGATGTCCTCCGCGACCTCTACGTGCGCGGCAAGTACCGCGACGTCATTCTGCCGATGACCGTTCTGCGCCGCTTGGACGCCGTCCTCGAGCCGACGAAACAGGCAGTCCTTGCCATGAAATCCTCCCTCGATGCGGCTGGCGTAACGAACCAGGACCAGGCGCTCCGGCAGACCGCTGAGCAGGCATTCTATAACACATCGAAGTTCACGTTACGCGATCTACGCGCCCGGGCGACCCAGCAGCAGCTGAAGTCTGATTTCGAAGCGTACCTCGATGGGTTCTCCCCGAACGTCCAGGAAATCCTGGACAACTTTGAATTCCGCAACCAGATTCCGCGCCTTTCCAAGGCTGATGCCCTCGGAACTCTCATCGAGAAGCTGCTTGATCCGTCGATCAACCTGAGTCCCCGCCCGGTGTTGAACGCAGACGGGGCTATGAAGCATCCGGGTCTCGATAACCACGCGATGGGGACGATCTTCGAGGAGCTTGTCCGGCGGTTCAATGAGGAAAACAACGAAGAGGCCGGTGAGCACTGGACGCCGCGCGATGCGGTAAAGCTCATGGCGCGGCTCGTCTTCCTCCCTATCGCGGCCCAGATAGAATCGGGGACCTATTTGCTGTACGACGGCGCCTGTGGCACGGGCGGCATGCTGACTGTGGCGGAGGAGACGCTTCAGCAGCTCGCCAAGGAGCACGGCAAGCAGGTGGCCACGCATCTGTACGGCCAGGAGATTAACGCCGAGACGTATGCGATCGCCAAGGCCGATCTGCTCCTGCATGGCGAGGGCGATGCGGCCGATAACCTCGTTGGCGGGCCGGAGCACTCGACGCTCTCGAACGATGCATTCCCGTCGCGCGAATTCGACTTCATGCTTTCGAACCCGCCGTATGGCAAGAGCTGGAAGAGCGATCT
>PLLD01000076.1 GCA_003141205.1 Gemmatimonadota bacterium | reverse complement strand
CTGTTCGAGCTCACGAAGCTCGACACGCTCTTCCAGATCACGGACAGCCGGGAGCGGGGGCTCGCGACCTTGTGATGGACGGGCTCCCGCCGTCGCCGGCGTTGCCGTGACACCCGCCATGCCGGGGGACGTGCGCGCCGTCCTGGATCTCGACGTGCCGTCGGATGTGCGCCTGATCGAGCAGATCGTGGCGCTCGTCAGCCGTCAGATTCGCGCGCTGGACTTCCCCGCCAGGGTCTGCTCGTTCAACGTGCCGGTGGCGTTGCGCGAGGCGTTGTCGAACGCGATGCTGCGGGGAAACCACGATGACCGGGCCAAGCACGTCCGCATCCGGGTGTGGGCGGACACGGACCAGGTCGTCCTCGACGTGGGCGACGAGGGAGAGGGGTTCGACCTCGAGCGCTGCACCCGCGACCCGACGACGGCGGACAACGTGGTCCGCGAGGATGGTCGCGGTCTCTTTCTCATGCGGCGGCTGATGGATCGCGTCGAGAGCATCGCCGGCACTCCGACGGGTGCCAACGGCGGGGACCAGGGCAAGGCGGGGAACGTCGTGCGCTTGACGCTGCGACCCCGGTAAGCGCGGCGTGAGCGGCGGGGCCGGGGCGCGCGCGCTAGCGCGCGGCGCGGATGAGCTCGAAGGGATCGTTCAGGAGCTCGCGGCCCGCTACGAGGAGATCAACCTCCTCTACACCATCGGTGAGATCCTCGGCAGGACGGTCAGCCTGCGGGAGGCGACCGCAACGATCCTCACCGAGCTCTCGGACATCGTCGGGGCCGGGCGCGCATCCATCCTGGTCCACGATTTCGCGAGCGGGATGCTGAACGTCGTGGCGGCGCGTGGTTTTCGGGCCGAGGAAACGCCGGCGATCCCGGTCGATGACGAGTGCAGCATCCCCGCGCGAGTGTTTCGCACGCGCACGGCGATCATCGTCGACGCGGATGCGGTGATCTGTCCGACCGATACACCGCACCGGCGCGGAGCGATGCTATCGGTCCCCATCATCTGGACGAATCCGCAGGGCGGCGAGCCGTTGGGCGTGGTCAATCTGTCCGACCGCGCGTCGGGGCAGCCCTTCTCCGCGGGCGACCGCAAGCTCGTCTCGGCGATCGGCACCCAGGTCGGGACGGCGATCCAGAATGCGCGGCTGGTGCGCGCGTCGCTGACGCAGGAGCGGCTGGTCCAGGAAATGGAGCTCGCGCACGACCTGCAGATGCTGCTGCTCCCCGCGGCGGCTGCGGTCGCGCCGGAGGCGGAGGTGGCGGCGCGGGTCGCCCTCGCGGACAGCGTCGGCGGCGACTTCTACAATCTGTTTCGGCTGGACAAGGGGCGGACGGGTGTTCTCATCGGTGACGTGTCGAGTCACGGGTACCGGGCGGCGCTGATCATGGCGCTCGCGATGAGTGCATCCGCGATCCACGCCAAGTCGACGAGCGATCCCGGAAAGGTCCTCGGCGCGCTCCTCGGTACCCTGAAGGATGAGCTCACGACGACGGAGATGTACATCTCCGTGTTCTATGGCGTCGTGGACCGCCGGCGCGGGGTTCTGCGCTATGCCAACACAGGGCACCCCCACGCGTTCGTGGTGGGGGCCGATGGGGGCGCGCAGCGTCTCGTCGCCCTGGATCCGCCCTTGGGGCTGGCACCTGGAGCGCCGGGCGCGCGGTCCCACCCCTGGTCCGCGGCCAGCGATCTGCTGCTGCTCTTTACCGACGGACTCACCGATGCGCGCAACAGCGCGGGCGCCGCGCTGGGTGAGCGCGCGGTGCTGGACACCGTCGTTCGGCATCGGGGGAGCACACCGGCCGAGATCGTCGCGCGAGTGTTCGAGGTCGTCGCGCAACACAGTGGCGACGTCCCGTCATTCGACGACCAGGCACTGCTGGTGCTGCGCAGCTGACGCCGCGGCCGGTCGCCCCCGGGTCGCATCGCCCGCGCAAGCGGCTCGGCCAGCATTTTCTGACCGATCGGCACGTCCTGGCGCGGCTCGCCGACGCGCTCGCCCTCCAGGACGGCGAGACGGTGGTCGAGATCGGCCCCGGGCACGGTGCGCTCACCGAGGTGCTGCTGGGCCACGCCGTGCGCGTGGTCGCCATCGAGCTGGATCGCCAGCTCGCCGCGGCCCTGCGCACGCGGTATGCGGGGGAATCGCGGCTGAGCGTTGTCGAGGGCGATGTGCTGGATCATCCCCTCGCCGCCGCGGCCGGCACGGACGATTACGTGCTCGCGGGGAACGTGCCCTACTACATCACCACCCCGATCCTCTTTCACGCGCTGCGCCCACCCCGTGCGCGGCGCGCGGTGTATCTGGTCCAGCGAGAGGTGGCCGAGCGCATCGTCGCGGCTCCGGGCGCCGAGTCCTATGGCGCACTCTCGGTCAACGTACAGGCGGTCGCGCGCGCGACGCTCTTGGGACTGGTCGGGCCGCGGTCGTTCGTACCGCCGCCGACGGTGGAATCGGCGATTCTGCGCATCGAGCCCTCGGCGTCTCCGGTCGTCACCGACGCGGAGCAGGCCGCGTTCTCGACGTTCGTGATTGCGGTGTTCGGCCTGCGCCGCAAGCAGATGCGGCGCGTCGTGCGCATGTTGCGGGGTCTGGACGCCCCGGGGGCCGAGCGCGTACTGGCCGAGGCAGGCGTGGCGCCCGCGGACCGTCCCGAGGTGCTGTCGGCCGCCCAGCTGGCGGCGGTGTGGCGACTAACGCGTTAGTCGTGGTGCGCGAGGGCGGAGGACAGCACCTCGAGCTCGGTGGCCATGTTGACCGTCTGGACCGTCACGCCGTGCGGGACGCGGAGTGGAGCGGGAGCGAAGTTGAGGATGCCGCGGATGCCGGCGCGAACGACGAGATCGGCCGTGGCCTGTGCGCTCGCCGCCGGCACGGTGATGACGGCGATGTCCGGGTGGTCGAGAGGGGCATCCTCGAGGAGCTGAGCGACGTCCCGAACGCGATGCCCGTCGAGCGCCGCGCCGATCTTGGCGGCATCGGTGTCGTACACCGCGACCACGTGAAATCCCCGCTCGCGGAATGCGGCGTACTGGGCGAGGGCAGAGCCGATCTTCCCCGCGCCGACGATGACGAAGTGCCACGGGCGCCCGAGGCCCAGGATGCCGCGCAGTCGCGCGATGAGATCGGGCACCTCGTAGCCCAGCCCGCGCTTCCCGAAGGATCCGAAGAAGGACAGATCCTTCCGCACCTGGGCCGAGGTCGTTCCGGCGAGGCGCGCGAGCTCGTCACTCGATACGGTCGGCACCTGCCGCGCTTGGCAGTCTTCCAGAAAGCGAAGGTAGGCCGACAGGCGGCGCACGCTGGGGTCGGCGATCCGTTTCACGGGGAGGATTATATTCCGGCGTGAGCGTCCACGTCACCTCGGAGATCGGTCCGCTCCGTGCGGTCCTCGTGCACACCCCGGGGCCGGAGCTCACGGCGGTGACGCCGGCGACGCGGGCCGACTACCTGTACGACGACATCATCGACCTCGACACGGCGCAGCGGGAGCACGCGCGCTTCGTGGCGGTTCTCGAGCGTTTCGCGACCGTGCACCTCGTGCGGGATCTCCTGGTCGACGTCGTGGCCGCCGCCGAGGTCCGCGGGCGGATGATCCAACAGCTCATGGATGTCGTGCCGTCTCCCTCGCTCGCGCGGGAGATGGAGGAGATGTCGCCGCCGGAGCTGGCGCGCACTCTGATCGAGGGGCGTGAGGAGACCCCCGGGCCGCTTGCCGCCGCGCTGAACGAGACGGGGTTCATCATTCCCCCGCTTCCGAATCTCTTCTTCACACGCGATACCGCCATGGTGGTGGGCGGGCATGTCCTCATCGGGGCGATGCGGTACGGTGTGCGCTGGTCGGAGGAGATGATCATGAAGGCGCTGATCGCTCACCACCCGCTTCTGGCGAACGCAGGGATCCTGTACGACGGATCGTCGGAGCGGCGCCACGATTACACGCTGGAGGGGGGGGACGTCCACCCGCTTCGGCGCGACCTGGTGCTCATTGGATTCAGCGAGCGTTCCAGCCCGGCCGCGATCGACGCGCTGGTCGCGCTGCTCTTTCGCGATACGCCGATCGAGCGGGCCATCATCGTGGTCATGCCGGCCGAGCAGACCGCGATCCATCTCGACATGATCTTCACGCAGGTGGATCGGCAGCACTGTCTCGTCTATCCCCCGCACGTGGTTGGCCCCGAGCGACTCCCGGTGCTCCTGTGGCGCCAGAGTGTGGCCGGATTGCGCGAGATGCCGAACCTGTTCGCCGCGCTGGCGGAGTGTGATCTGCCCATGGAGCCGATCTACTGCGGTGGCCCGCGGCGGATCATGCAGGATCGCGAGCAATGGGCGTCGGGGTGCAATGCGCTGGCGTTGCGTCCCGGGCTCGTGCTCTCGTACGCGCGCAACGCGGCCACGCTGCGCGAGCTCGAGCGGGCGGGCTTCCGCGTGGTCGGAGCGACCGCGCTGCTCGAGGGGGAGGACCGTGTCGCCGATGGAGACCGTGCCGTGATCGCGTTCGACGGCGGAGAGCTGGTCCGTGGCGGCGGGGGGCCCCGTTGCATGACCTGCCCGGTGCGGCGCGACGATCCCTGGGATGGGAGCGACGGCTGAGCACCAACGTGACAGCGCGGCGCATCGGCGGCTGGACCGTCCACACGATCGATGCGGGGCGCATGCGTTTGGACGGCGGGTCCATGTTCGGGGTGGTGCCGAAGACCTTGTGGGCGCGGAAGATCGTGCCGGACGACCGCAACCGTATCGGGATGGGAATGCGCTGCCTGCTGATCGAGCACGACATCGGGCTGGTGCTCATCGAGACCGGTGCGGGGAACAAGGAATCCGCCAAGTTCCACGACATCTACGGAATCGAGAATGCGGGGGCCGATGGCCGGACGGCGCTCGAGGCGGGGTTGGCCGACGCCGGCTTCCGCCCGGAGGATGTGGCGCTGGTGATCGACACGCACCTGCATTTCGATCACGCCGGGGGGAATACCTACCGGGACGCGTCGGGCGCGATCCGTGTGACCTTCCCGCACGCACGCTACGTCGTGCAGGCCGGCGAGTACCACTACGCGACGCACACCAACGAGCGAACGGCGGGGAGCTATTTCAACCACAACTTCGTCCCGGTGCATGAGGCGGGGCGGCTCGACCTCATCGATGGCGAGCGCGAGGTCGTGTCGGGGATTCGGTTGATCCCCACGCCGGGCCACACCCCCCATCACCAGGGGGTCCTGCTCGAATCGGCGGGGGAGCGCGCCTTCTTCCTGGCCGACCTGATCCCGACGACCGTACACGTCCCGCTGCCCTGGATCATGGGCTACGACGTCCAGCCGCTCGTGACCCTGGAGACCAAGCGGGGGATCCTCACCCGCGCCGAAGCCGAGGACTGGCTGGTGTGTTTCGGTCACGACGAGCATGTTGCATGGGGGCGGGTGCGGAAGGGCGAGACTGGATTCGCCCTCGCGGTTGACGCGCCCTAGATGGCCAACTAGTTTCCCCGCTTTG
>PLLD01000344.1 GCA_003141205.1 Gemmatimonadota bacterium | reverse complement strand
CGCCCGCGCCGGGGCCGCGCCTGCCGGGCGCGGAGGCGGATACGCTGCGCGTCCGCATCGCCCGCCGCTTCGGGCGCGCGGTCGATCAGCTGGGCCCGGGGCGACCGGGACTGGATTCGCTGTCGACGCTGCGAGTCGAGGCCGTGGACTTGAGCCCCGCGCTCGCGGCCGCGCTCAGCGATGCCGTCGATTCGCTCCGCGCGGGGCACGCTGCCTCCGGTCCGCTCCTCAAGGCGCGCCGCATGCTCGTCGGGCATGGGTCCGCGGGTCCGCTATCGCTTTGGAGCGGGGAGTAGCGACGATGACGCCATTCGTGTTCGCCACGGCGCGGTACCAATCCGGCGACTGGGATTCGGCGCCGCTCGTGCCCGCCAATCTGATCGACTCGATCGCCCGGTATACGAGCATCGACGTCCTCCCGAGCGGGGTCATCGTGCCCCTCGACTCGGTGACGTTGTTCGAATACCCGCTGATGTATCTCACCGGCCACCTGCCCGTGCGCTTCACCAACGCCGAGCGCGCCAACGTGCAGAAGTTCCTCGACCGGGGCGGAATGCTCTTCGTGGATGACCACAATCACGACACCGCGGGCGTCTTCCACCGGACGGCGACGGAAGAGATCACGAAGACCGCGGGGAAGCTCGTGGATCTGCCGAACACACACGAGCTGTATTCCACCTTCTTCAAGTTTCCCGACGGGCCGCCGACCACCAGCCACGAGCTGAATGGCTGGGGGGACAATCTGGTCCACAAGAATCTTCAGGCCGTGATGCGCGGCAACCGGATCGAGGTGCTGTACAGCAGCAAGGACTACAGCTCCGAGTGGGGCTACCATCCCGATACGAAGCGCTTTCAGGCGATCGACAACACGAAGTTCGGGGTCAACATCATTGTCTACGCCCTTACGCGCTGAGGCCGCCCCGCGCCGGGGCGATGGGCGGGCCGCGCTCGAATGGGTGCTGCGGGTCGCCGCGCTCGCGTGTCTCGCGTGGACGCTGTGGCGCGCCCTGCAACCCGCGGGGCGGGGGGGCGCGGCGGCGGTGGATCAATCCGACCTGCCAGCGGCGCTCGCATACTGGAGCATGGCGTCGGCGCCGTCCGCGGTGCATGCGCGGCTCGAGGGGGTACCGTCCGCTCTCGAGCGCGATTGGCTGGCCGGATTGCGGCGCGCGGGAACCGCCGTCACGTGGGAGCACTCGGGGACGGCACCCCTCGTGGCGCACGCCATCGCGGTGGAGCCGGCACTGGATCCCAAAGGGGGCGCTCGGGTCATCGTGGCGGCGCCGCCGGGCGCGCGCGTCGTCCTGCGTGATGCGCTGGGGCCGCTCGATTCCACGGCGTCGTCGCACGGAGGGGCGGTCTTTCTCTCCCCGGCTTCCGCGCGCGCCTTCGGCGCGAGCGTGGGAACGACCGTCGCGCGCGCGCCAATCCCCGACTCGCTCATCGTTCGGCACGCGCTCGTGCTCGGCGGCGCAGGCTGGGAGGCGAAGTACATCGTCCGCAGCCTCGAGGAAGAGGGATGGACGGTCGACGTGCATTACGCGGTCGCGCCGACGCACGATGTGCTCGGCGGCCCGCCCGCGACGATCGATACGGCGCATTACGCGATCGTCATCGCGGTCGATAGCGTGGCGGCGCGCTCGGCCGCCGCGATCAACACGTTCGTGCGCGCGGGGGGCGGGCTCATTCTCGATGGCGCCGCGGCGCGGTCCTTTCCGGCGCTGGCGGCCGGCGGAGCCGGGACGCGCATCGCCGGCCCGGCCGAGCTGCACATCGTGCCTGATTCGGCGCCGCGGTCGGTCCTCGGGCTCGTGCCTGTGACGCAGGTCGCGTCCGACGGGATCGTGCTGGAGCGGCGTGGCGACGATGTGGCGATTGCAGCGCGCCGAGTGGGCAACGGTCGCGTGTTGCAGGTGGGCTACGATGACACATGGCGGTGGCGCATGATGGGGGGGGACAGCGGGATCGTCGTCCATCGCGCGTGGTGGGCGAGGCTCGTGGGCGCGGTCGCGTATGCGCCGGCCGTGGCGCACGCCGTGTCGGACCGCGCCGATCCCGCGCCATTGGTGGCGACCTATGAGAGGCTGGGACCGCCGACCGTGTCGGCCGACATCGGTGGACGACTCAATGCCGGGCCCTTGCTACCGGCGTGGGCGTTCGCCCTCATCGTGCTGGCGCTGCTCGCGGAGTGGGCGTCGCGGCGTCTGCGAGGGACCCGGTAGCGGCGCCACGATCGTGTGACGAAACGGTAGGAAGGTAGGGGCTCTGGCTGCCGTGGGTGTCTCATATACAGAGCCGCTCGGCCGTTGGCCCCTCCTATCCCGTACGCGCCCTTGCCCACGCACGCCGAGTTGCGCGCGTTCCCTCTCGTCGGCCCGCGGCCCACGACGCTGATCGAATCGGTGCGGCTGTCCGAGCACCTCGGCACGGAAGTGGTGCTGGCGACCGAGACGTTTCAATGGACGGGCAGCTTCAAATTCCGCGCGGCCTACCACGTCGCGACGCACGTGACGCATCCGGCCATCATCGCGGGGAGCTCGGGGAACTTTGGCCAGGCGATGGCGCTCGCCTGCCGCCTGACGGGAAAGCGGTGCACGATCGTCATGCCACAGCGCTCCGCGCGCGTGAAGATCGATGCGGTCCGGGGCTATGGGGCGACGGTGGACCTGATCGACACCCGGGTCATGCGGCGGGAGGCGCGCGTGACGGAGCTCGCCGCCGAAAATCCCGACGCGTACGTCGCGAGCGCGTACGACGACCCGCTGGTCATTGCGGGGAACGCGAGCCTGGGCTACGAGCTCGCGACGTCAAATGCGACGGTGGAGCATCCCTTCGATGCGATCCTGGTGCCGATCGGCGGGGGTGGGCTCGCCTCGGGGGTCATCACGGGTCTCAAGGCCTCGGGGGACCGGACGCCGGTGTGGGCGGCGGAGCCAGCGGCCGCGAACGACTTCGTCCTGTCGCTCGCGGCGGGGCATATCATCGCGCAGGATACGGAGCCGGATACGATTGCCGATGGAGCGCGGACGCGGAGCGTCGGCGGTCACAACTGGGCGATCCTGCAGCACGGCGTGGCGGGGGCGATTCCGGTGCCGGAGGCTGCGATCGTCGACGCCGTACGATTGCTGTTCGGCCTCGCGAACCTGAAGGCCGAGCCCACGGGTGCGCTGGCGCTGGCGGCTCTTCTCGCGGGGCCGGAGCGCTTTCGCCACCGGCGCGTCTGCTGCGTCGTGAGCGGCGGCAACGTCGACCCCGCGCTGTATTGCGAGCTCGTAGGCGCGGCGCCGCGGTGACGGGTGCGGGTGTGACGCTGAGTGTAGGGGATTCGGTGGTCTTGGGTGTCATCACTGATGGGCGTGGCACCCAGTCGTGCCATCATGGTGCCATGCCGGCCCCGGTCACTCCACGATCCTGAGGATTCTCATGTTGGTTCGCTCGTCTACCGCGCGCGCGATGGCGCTGTGCGCCGTCGTTACGGGTGCCGTCGTGGGCTTCACGAGCGCCTGTTCGCCTGACAACACGCCGAGCACGGCTCCGGCGAATACGATCGTCGTGCGCTTCTTGAACTTTTCGCCCGCGGCCGGTGCCGTCGACGTGTACGACAGCACGGGGGGGCGGAAGTTGTTCGCGAGCAACATCGCGTATCTGGGGGCAGATTCGACGATCATCTCCGGCGGCTCCCATTGGTGGGATTTCACCAAGACGGGGACCACGACGACGATCGGACTGCCGGTGGGCACGGCGACGTTCCTGCCGCAGGTGAGCTACGACGCGTTCGTCTCGGATTCGGGTGGGGTCGAGCTCACGCAGACGCTGCCGAACATTCTGCCCGACACGGTGTCAACCGATACGAAGGTCCGGATTGTGAACGTATTGCCGACGCCGAATTTCCCGTTTTCGGGATCGACCGGCTACGACGTGTACCTCACCGCGCCGGGCGCCGATCTGACGCTGTCCTCTCCGGCGACGACAGCGCTGACGTTCGGGCTCAACAGCCAGGCGAATTTCGGACCGACGTACCTGAGTGAGACCCCGGGTCCGACCGAAGTACGGGTCGAGCCGGCTGGCGACACGGTCGCAGCGGACGTCATTATCGATGCCACCACGACGCTGACGGCGAGTCAGCCGCTCAGCCTGTTCCTGGTGGAAGATGCGGTCACGCCGACGGCAGGGAACCTGGTCGTCGTTCGCGATAAGTAAGGCGAGGTAACCTCGCGTCGGGGGCGGCGCCTAGTCGTCGCCCCCGGTCCGCTTGACGGCGATTCCGCCATAGCGGATAATCATCCGCAATGAGGGAAGCGCCCGATGTCCAGTCCCGTCCCCTCGACGTCGGTCGGCTCGGTGAACGGGTGCGTGCCGAGCGCGAGCGGCGGCGGTATTCGCTCGAGGAGCTGGCGGAGCGGTCGGGGGTCAGCAAGTCGATGCTGTCCGACGTGGAACGCGGGACGAAGGTCCCGACCATCCTCGTGCTCGCCCGGATTGCGACGGGGCTGCGCACGACCGTGGGACGGCTCCTCGATGAAGAGCGCGTGGCGCGCGTCGTCGTTCTCCGGCACGCCGCGCAGCGTGTGGCGCATGACCCGGCGGGGTGGGAGCGGCGCGTCATGTCGCCGGTCCTTCCCGGAGTGGAGTTCGAGTTCATGCGCGTGGAGCTCGCGCCCGCGGTGGACGCCGGCACCTACCTCCCGCACGGTCCGGGGTCGCGCGAATACGTCGCCGTCGAGCAGGGGACCCTCCAGATCACGATCGACGGCACGCGCCACGTGCTGCGGGCGGGCGACAGCATCTACTACGACGGCGACTGCGCGCACGCGTTTGCAAACGTTGGGCGTGGTGCGTGTGTCTATTACGCAGCGATGGATGTCACGGACGGGCGTCACAGCGGAGAGGTGCGTGGTCGGGCCCACTGACGCCTCGGGCGTCCCTCCCGCCCATCCGACGGCGTGGTCGGCGGAGCAGATCCGCCACGTTGGCTATCGCACGATGGATCTCATCGCGGAGTATTTGAGCGCGCTGCCCTCGGGGCCGGTGTTCCGCCCGGTGCCGCCCTCGCTCAGTGCGCGCCTGCTCGCCACGCCGATGCCGGAGAGCGGGACGGCGCCCGATACGCTGCTCGACCAGATCGCGACGGACATCATGCCGTACCCGTTTGGGAACGGGCATCCGCGCTTCTCGGGGTGGGTCAGATCCCCACCGGCGGTGATGGGGATATTCGCCGAGACACTGGCGTCGGCGCTCAACCCGAGCGTCGCCGGGGGGAACCACGCGGCGGTTTACGTCGAGCACGAGGTCGTCGGCTGGTTCGCGGAGCTGCTGGGGTTCCCGGCGACGGCGGCGGGGCACCTGGTGACGGGCGGATCCGCCGCCGCGCTCACCGCGCTGGGGGTGGCTCGGCACGTGGCCGCGGCGCGTGCGGGGATCGATGTGCGCGCGGAGGGGGTGCAGGGGGCCGGCACGACGTTCACGGCGTACCAGACGGCCGAGGGGCATGCGTGCCACCGGAAGGCGCTCGAGCTCTTGGGGCTGGGGGCGCGGGATATCCGGCTGATCGACACGGACGCCGAGCTGCGCATGCTGCCGGCGGCGCTCGACGCCGCGCTCGAGCGCGATATCCGCGCCGGCTGCACGCCGATCGCCGTGATCGCGAGCGCGGGGACGGTCAATGTCGGCGCGATCGATCCGCTGGACGCGATCGCCGACATCTGCGCGGCGCGCGGTGTCTGGCTGCACGTCGACGGTGCCTACGGCGCCCCCGCGATCCTCTCGGCGCGGTACGCGGCAGCTCTGGCGCCGCTCGGGCGGGCCGACAGCGTCGGCGTCGACCCGCACAAGTGGATGTACGTGCCGATCGAAGCGGGGCTGGTTCTGATCAAGGACGCGGTGGCCGCGCGCGCGGCGTATTCGCTCGTGCCGCCCTATCTGCGGACCGACGGGGATGCGCACGGCGTCGGCGGTCCCCCGTGGTTCAGCGAGTTCGGGCTGCAGCAAACGCGGGGCTTTCGGGCGCTCAAGGTGTGGGCGTCGCTCACGCATCTGGGGATCGAGGGCTATCGGGCGGCGATCGAGCATGACCTCGCGCTCGCCGATGCTCTCGCCGCGCTCGTGCGCGCCGCGCCGGATCTCGAGATCTGGGACCCCCGGGGGCTCAGCATCGTCTGCTTTCGATACGTGGGGGATGGCCGGCTCGATGCGCCGGAGCTCGACGCCCTCAATCGCGCCGTCTGCACGGAGCTGCAGCGGGGCGGGGAGGTTTTTCCGACGAGCACGGTTTTGCGCGGGCGGACGTATCTCCGGAGCTGTCTCATGCATCCCGGGGCAACGCCGCGCGACGTCGAACGTCTCGTGCGCGCGGCGCGTACGGCGGGCATGCGACTCGCGGGAATATGGGGGGAAAGAGCGCTTTGACGTCTGTAGTGCAGGGTGGGCGCGGATCGGCGTGGTGCCGCGCTCCTTTTTCGCTCGTGTGGTGTATCCCGTGTTTGCAGGACACAAAAACCGATCGGCGCAGCGGTGTATTCTCGAGGAGACTGAGCTGGTGAGCACGATTCCACAGGATCTGTTGTATACGGTCGCGCACGAGTACGTCCGATTCAATGCGAGCGGCGTCGCGGAGATCGGCATCACCGACTATGCCCAGGGTGCGCTGGGGGACATCATCTACATCGAGCTGCCCAAGGTGGGGGCTGCCCTTACGACGAGCGCGGTCTGCGGAACGCTGGAGGCCGTGAAAGCGGTCTCGGAGCTCTTCTCTCCCGTGACGGGAGAGGTGACCGCCGTCAACGGCCAGCTCGCCGATGATCCCGCGCTCCTCAATCGGGATCCCTATGGCGCCGGCTGGATGCTACGCGTGCGCGTCGCGGATCCCGCGGCGCGGGATGGCCTGTTAACGCCGGCGGACTATGCGCAGCAGCTCGGAGAGTAGCGTGGCGGTTGAGGACGAGCCGCGCCGGCGCTGGCGCCTGGCGGCTCGTCCTCAACCGCCACG
>PLLD01000060.1 GCA_003141205.1 Gemmatimonadota bacterium | reverse complement strand
CTCGAGGGCCTCCTCCTCCGTGAGCGCGGGGAGGATCGTGGACATCCGCCGGGCCAGCATCGTCTTCCCCGCCCCGGGCGGTCCGATCATGAGGATGTTGTGCCCTCCCGCGGCCGCGACCTCCAGCGCGCGTTTGGCCACCGGCTGCCCCACGACGTCGGCGAAATCCACGGTGTCCGGCACGGGACGCACGCGAGCGGACAGCTCGACATGGGCTGGCCCGAGCTCGTGCCGGCGGAGCGCGTGGACGAGTGCAGCCAGCGTCGGCGCGGTGGCCAGGCGAACGCGCGGGACCAGCGCAGCCTCGGCGACGTTCGTGGGGGGGAGCACGAGCGTGCGAGCGCCATCGCCCAGTGACGTACGTGGCGCTCGCTGGGCGACGCGTCGCGCGATCGGGAGGGCGCCGCGGACGGCGCGGATCTCGCCATCAAGTCCCAGCTCCCCGACGACGACGAGATCCGCCGTCACCTCCGGCGCCAGCTGCCCCGTGGCCGTAAGGAGCGCGAGTGCGATCGGCAGATCGAAGGCGGTGCCCTCTTTTCGCGTATCGGCAGGCGCAAGGTTGACGACGACACGTCGCGGGGGAAGCGCGAAGCCGGAGTTGACGATGGCGGCCGAGACGCGCTCGCGGCTTTCCTTGACCGCGCTGGCGGCGAGTCCGACGATGATCCAGGTGGGGAGCCCCAGTGCCGCGTCGACCTCGACCGTAACGTCGTACGCCTCGATCCCGAGGACGGCGGCGGAGCGGACGGCAGCCAGCACGGCCGCAAGTATGGCCCGCGGGCGTCAGCGAAACGTCAGCTCCCGACGGCAATGCCGCCGAGTTCGAACGCGTGCCGGGGCTGCTCGTCACTCGCTGGGTCGCGGCATAGTCACCTCGCCGTGTGGGTCGATGAGGAGATCGGTCGCCGGTATTGGCGGGATCGAGTCCAAAGCAGTATTCTGACTGCCTCACAGGGAGGAGAACGGATGCGCGGTCACACAGTGCTGAAAACGATCATCTGCGGCACGGCGCTGGCGATGGCGGCCGCGCCGGCGGCCCGGGCGCAATATGGTTCCGACGGAACCATCACTTTCGCCATGCACGAGAAGGACAACCACGGCAAGACCGGCACGATGACGCAGTACACGCGCGGCCAGAAGATCCGGATGGAAGCCCCGGACTCCACCGGCCAGCCCGTGGGCGCGTGGATCATCGACGGCACGACCAGCACGATGACGATCCTGCTCATACCGAACAAGAAGTACATCCAGATCACGCCGCAGACCGTCAAGGACGCGGCGGCCGCGGTCAAGCCGACCGCGGACTCACTCGCCAAGGTTTACGGCGACTCCACACACAAGCCCGTCCATGTCGCGGCGACGAATCTCGACAGGACCGACGTAAAGATCACCAAGGTCGGCAGCGAGACCGTGGCGGGCGTGAGCTGCGATGTCTACCACGTCACGACCACCGACGAAAAGGGGAAGGTGCAGGACGGGGAGCTCTGCGCGGCGAAGGGCGTCGGCTTCTTCATGATGTCCGCCGCCATGGCCGGCGCGAGCGCCGGCGGCTTTGGAGGCGCGACCAACCCGGCCATGCAGGCGCGGTATACCCAGTTCCATGACGTCTTGGCCGATGGACGCGGCATCATCAAGATCACGTCGATTGACAAGGGCACGAAGCACGTCGACATGGAGGCAACGAAGATCGATCGCTCCACGCCGCCCGACGAGCTGTTCCAGATCCCGCCGGGCTACACCAAGTTCGAAATGCCGTCGCTGAAATCGCTGTTCAAGAGCAGCGTCAACAATACCGTGTCGTCTGAATCGGCTGATGCGAAGCACGCCGCGGATTCGGCGAGTAGCTCCGCCGCGGACGCCGCCAAGAAGGCCCTGAAGAAGAAGTTCCACTTCCCCTGATCGCTCCGTTGATCGCTCCGTCCGTTCGCGGCAGGCGCTCCGCGCCTGCCGCGAACGCGGGCTCCCGCCGTCAGCGCGACGGCGTCGAGCGAAACTTTGGAAGCTCGGACCGGTGCCGCACGACGAACTCCTCGTACACGTGCGAATCCGTGTAGTCCCGGAGCTCGGCGATACGATCCCCCTCGAACCGCAGCACGCTGCACGTGCGCTGATCCACCACATCCGACGGATCGCTCTTGAGCCAGCTGCGCTCGTGGATCTCGACTATGACACGATCGTCGCCGGCCGCCGCCCACGTCCGGCTTAACTCCTCGAACCCCCAGTCCGCGGCCCCGAGTCCGAACTCGCGGTTCGTAAAGGCGCGGAGCACCGCGTCCCGCCCGCGCCAGGTGCCGCCGATCGGCGGCTGCCCCGCCACCCAATAGGACGCCGCATCGGTGAGGAGCGCGGCGACCTCATCCATGCGTCCGGCGAGGAGCGCCCGCTCGTAGGCGTGTCCGATGGCAACGCGCTCGGCCGCCCCGACCGCGGCCGCCGAGCGGGACTGCGAGGATTTCGAGCGATCGGGCGAAGGGCTCATTCCAGGGAGACGATAGCCAGGCGCGTACGCGCTCGCAATGCTCGGTTCGCTTCCCGCCATGTCGCAGGCGCGCCCCACTTTCGCGAAACGCGCGACCGGGGCATTATCCGACCCACTATGCCCGTCCAATCGATTACCGCGCCCGCCGGGCCGCCCCCCGCGGAAAACGCCGTGTGGAGCGCCCGCCCCTCGCAGTGGCTGAATTTCGGGAAGTTCACCGAGATCGCGATCGTCGGCTGCGCCGGCGTCGCGGTCCTGTCGTGGCTGCGCGGGCGCATGACGCATCCGGCCTACGCCCGATACGACACGATCGCGATTGCCGTCGTCGTCGTGTGGACCATCCTCCGCCTCGGCATCGCGTACCTCCGCGTGGCGTCCACGAAGTACGATCTCACGGACCAGCGCCTCCTGATCACGACCGGCGTGCTCGGAAAGCAGCGGCGTGAGATCGAGCTCCGCCGCGTGCAGGACTTCGCCGTCCGCGAGCCGTTCTGGCTGCGGATCGTCGGACTCGGTGATCTCGCCGTCTTCACCGCGGACCGCGCCACAGGGGACATCGTGCTGCACGCGCTGCGCGACTCCAAGCAGATGGACGGGCACATCCGCCAAGTCGTACGCACCGCCCAGGCCACCGCCGGGACACGCGAAGTCAACGTTCTATAGGCTCTTTCGCGGCGCCGACGAGGCGCCGCCAGACCGCCGTTCGGCGATCCGCGCGGTTCGCGGCCCGTACGGCCACCCGCCACGCCCGACGCATCGCCGGTGCGTCGGAGAACCGCTCCGCCACCTCCGCCGCCAATCCGCGCGCGAGCCACGCCCCAATTGGCGCGGAATAGGGAGACAGGTCGAGCTGACCGCCCAGCTGTCGCGCCAGAATCGTCCGGGCGTCCCCGGCGCCAAAGGGAAGTCGACCGGACAGGACAAACGCCACGATCCCCGCCACCGAGAAGCAATCGGCGGCAGCGCCCTGCGCCTCGCCAAGTAACTGCTCGGGGGCGGCGAACGCCGGGGTGCCCGCCGCACCCCCGCTGGTCTCACCCGGCATGTGCGCGATCCCGAAATCGCTGATCCGCCACCGGCGGTATCGGTCGATCAGGATGTTCTCCGGCTTGAGATCGCGGTGCACCACGCCGACCGCGTGCGCCGCGGCGAGCCCCTCGAGGACCGACTCCACCTGGCCGGCGATCTGCCCGGGGGTGCGGGCACCGGAGCGCGCCACGAGATCGCCGATCGATCCCCCCTCGAGCAGCTCCATCGTATACCACGATACGTCGCCGCGACGGTCCCAATCGTAGATCGGCACGATCGCCGGATGAGCGAGCTGCGCGGCCAGCTGCGCCTCGCGCCGAAAGCGATCGACGGCCGCGTCGTCCCGCGCGATGTCGGGGCGCAACATCTTGAGCGCGACCTCGCGCTGGAGCGATAGGTCGCGGACGCGCCAGACCGACCCGAAGGTGCCGCTACCAAGGGGAGCCAGGACCTCGTAGTCATCCCCGAGCGCCCACCGGAGGCGCTGATCCGGCACCTCGGGCGGACGCGCCGCCACCGGATCCTCCCCTTCACCAAGTCCCTGCCCGCGGCGCCCGGCCGTCATGCGCTCGAGAACGCGCAGCATGGCGCCCACCGATGCATGCCGGGCCGCCGGGTCGGGATCCAGCGCCCGCTCGAGAACGGTCGCCAGGATGGCGGGGCAATCGGCGCGGATCAGCTGCAGCGGTGGGACGTTGTCGCGCGGCGGCAATTCGCCCGTCAGCAACGCGAAGCACATCGCCGCCAGCTGCCACTGATCGCTGCGCGCATCGGGCGCCCATACCCCATCGGTCCATTCAGGCGGTGCGGGGGTCCAGCGGCGGTCCGGCGTGATCCCCGCGGGGATCGCGTCACGCGCGACTGCCCACTGCCAACCCAGCAGCCAGAGCCGTCCCGTCGGACTCACCCAGACGGTGTCGGGCGCCACGGCCCCATGCACGGTTCCCAGGTCGTGCAGGTACACGAGCGCCGATCCCGCGGCGCGCAGGACCTGCAACACGTAGGGGACATCCTCGACGCCCCGGCGTGCGATCCGCGCCCCGATCGCCTCCCCCTCGATCCATCGTCGCAGGTAACCGGGCCCCCGCCGCGCCTCGCGGTGGACGGCCCAATAGTGGTACGTCGTCGGCACCGACGGATGGTTCCGATGCGCCAGCGCGCGCGCCTCGGCCTCGAGCCACGCGTGGTGCTCCGGATTCGGCGCGGTGACCACCGCCAGCGACCGGCCGAGGGCGTCCACGACCTCCTGCGCGTGCCGGTGCTCGCTGCGCGTGCCACTCGTTCCCCAGCGCCACTGCGGCGGAAGCTCCCA
>PLLD01000063.1 GCA_003141205.1 Gemmatimonadota bacterium | reverse complement strand
CACCGTATCGAACACGGCGCGCGTGACGTCCAGAGTCGCCGCATCACCCCCGACCATGATCGTGAGCGTCCCTTGCGCCGCCCCCGCCGTCCCCCCGCTCACCGGCGCGTCGAGAAAACACACCCCGACGTCGGCGAGCCTGGCGGCAATCCGCCGCGACGTCGCGGGATCACCCGAGGTGAAGTCGATCCAGATCTGGTCGCGCGCCAACCCGGGCAGCGCGGCCGTCACCACGGCATCGACGTCGGCCGAGGTCGACAAACAGCTCGCGACGATCGCCGACCCACGAACCGCATCGCTCGCCGTGGGCGCGACGGTCGCCCGGTGGACACGCCCAAACTCGGTGGCGCGCCCCGCCGTCCGATTCCAGACGGTAAGACGGAACCGGGCCGCCAGCCGCGCCGCCATCGGCGATCCAATGTCGCCCAGCCCCAGGAACGTCACTTGCATCATGCGGGGCAAATTACATGTACCTTCCGCTGAATGGATGCCGATAAGCTGATCTACGCCAAACACGTCGCCACGCCGGTCGGCTCGCCCTCTGTCGGGCGGGCGCCGGCGTGGCGGAGCCGCGACGTCCTGCGGGTCACCGTCATCGTCCTCGGCGTCATTGTCGCCGCCCGCGGGCTCTGGGCGGCCAGTACCGTCGTCATCTGCATCTTCCTTGGCGTCCTCTTCGGCCTCGCGCTCTCGGCCGGTGTCGACAAGCTGGCCCGGCTTCGCGTCCCGCGCGGCCTCGCCGCTCCACTCCTGCTCCTCGTCGTACTCGGACTCCTCGTCGGCCTCGGCGCGCTCACTGCGCCGAGATTGATCAGCGAGACTGAAGAGCTCCGGGCACACGTGCCGGATGCGATCCGTGTCGTCGATGCGTGGACGAGCGCCCATTTTGGCGGCCAGACGATCGGGGATCATATCGCCGCCGGCGTGACGACGATCGTGCCCCGCGTGTTCGGCTTCGTCGGGTCGACGATCGAGGTGATCGCGTATCTGGTGCTCGTCCTGTTCACGGCCGTCTACTTCGCGGTCGACCCCGACTTGTACCAACGCGGGCTCATGCATCTCTTCCCGCACCCGATGCGGGCCCGGACGCAGCGAATCCTGTCCGAAACGGCGACCGTCCTGCGCAAATGGCTTCTCACCCAGCTCATCGCGATGAGCTTGCTGGGGACCGCGTGGGCAGTGGCGCTGTCTCTGCTCGGCGTCCGCGCGGCCTTTGCCCTCGCCGTCATTGCAGGGCTGCTCGAATTCATCCCGACGATCGGCCCCACCCTCGCCGTGCTGCCCGCCCTCGTCATGGCGCTCGCCGATTCACCCGGCAAGGTGGCCTCCGTGCTCGTCTGTTACGTCATCATCCAGGCGATCGAATCCAACGTCATCATGCCGCTGCTGATGCAGGGGCGCATGGATCTGCCGCCCGCGCTCACGATCGGCGCGCAAGCGCTCATGACGGTGGCCTTCGGATTTCTGGGGCTCATGGTCGCGGTGCCGGTGCTGGCGACCGTGCTGGTCCCTATCCGCCTGCTCTACGTCGAGAACGTCGTGGGTGACGTCTTCCCGAGCGCGAACGACCATGCGAGCCACGAAGCGCCTGTGTGGCCGGAGAGCGGCTAGCCCCCGTCGGCTCCGCCGAGCCGGCGCCGAGCCGGTTAGGTCTGCTCGAACGCCCGCAAGGCAACCGCAGTGTTGTGTCCCCCGAATCCGAACGCGTTGCTCAGCGCAACTCGGACCGTGCGGTAGACGGGCGTCCCGAGCGCGTAGGGGAGATCGCACTCCGGGTCGAGCGACGTCACGTTGATCGTGGGCGGCACGACTCCGTTCAGGATCGACAGCACCGAAGCGATTGCCTCGACCGCGCCGGCTGCGCCGAGCATGTGGCCGGTCATGCTCTTGGTCGAGGTCGGCGTGAGCCGGTCCGCGTGCGCCCCGAAGACCGCACGCACGGCCCGTGTCTCCGCCGTGTCGCCCAGCGATGTCGAGGTCGCGTGCATATTGATGGTGTCGACCTCCTCGCGCGCGATGCCGCTCGACGCGAGCACGCGCTCCATGGCGAGGCGGGCGCCCAGCCCGTCGGGATGCGGCGCCGTGACATGATACGCATCGGCCGACGTCCCGACGCCGACGATCTCCGCGTAGATCCGTGCCCCGCGCTTGCGCGCCAGGTCGAGCGGCTCGAGCACGAGCGCTCCAGCGCCCGAGCCAATCACGAATCCGTCTCGCGTGATGTCGAACGGCCGGCTCGCCGTCGCCGGATCGTCGTTGCGCGTCGAGAGCGCGCGCATCGCGCCGAACCCGCCGAGCCCGAGCTCCGTGATCGCCGCCTCGCTGCCGCCGCAGAGCACGAGGTCGGCATCGCCGTCGCGAATGTACTTGAGGGCGTCGCCGATGTTGTGATTCCCGGTCGCGCAGGCCGACACGACGCAGTGATTGGGACCGCGAAAGCCATGTCGGATCGCGATCACACCACTCGCCATGTCCGGGATCATCATCGGGATGAAGAACGGGGAGAGCCGGTGCGGTCCGCCCCGGACGTACTCCTCGGTCTGGCGCTGAAAGGTCAGCAGCCCGCCGATCCCGGTCCCGAAGATGACGCCGGCCCGCTCCCGCGTCGCGGCGGGGAGCGCGTCCCCCGTGAGCCCGGCGTCCCGCAGCGCTTCGTCCGCCGCGGCGACGGCGTAATGACAGAAGGGGTCGAGCCGCTTGGCCTCCTTCCGCTCCATGTAATTGAGGGGATCAAACCCCTTCACCTCACACGCGAACGTCGTATCGAAGGCCGACGGATCGAACGCCGTGATGCGCGCCGCCCCGCTGGTCCCCCTGATCAGGGCATCCCAGAACGTGGGCACCGACAGACCAATCGGTGTGATCGCGCCCATGCCGGTCACGACCACCCGGCGGCGCGGCGGTTGCCCGGCGGAGCCGCGGGCGGATTCGGGTGCTGTCACGGTTGGAGTGACAGTAGGTTACGGGGAGGCCGATGCGCCCGGCAAGGGCGCAGACCATCCCGCACCGTCGCGCGCGGGCATTGCGGGCACGATGGTGCCGCGGCAGGTCCCGAATCCGATCGTCGCCGCACCAGAGCGCTCGCAGCGCGCCCGCATCGTCACCTCATCGCCGTCCTCGAGAAAGGTCCGCTGCTCTCCGCTCGGAAGCATGAACGGTCGCGCGCCACGCGCCGTGAGCTCGAGAAGGCACCCGAGCGAATCCGGCGTCGGCCCCGACACGGTCCCGCTCGCAAGCAGATCCCCCGTGCGAAGATCGCACCCGTTACTCGTGTGGTGCGCGACCATCTGCGCCGGTGTCCAGTACAGATCGGTCAGACGCCCTCGGCTCAGACGCACCGGCGGAATCTCCGCATCCCGCATCTGCCGCGAGCGGAGCAACACCTCGATGCCGATGTCGATCGCCCCAAGGCGGGCATCCACCTCGGACCGGAGGTAGGGCAGCGGCGCGGGATCCCCGGCTGGCCGCACGAACGCGGGCGCGCGGAAAGGGGTAAGGGCCTCCCAGGACACGACCCACGGGGAGATGGTCGTTCCGAAGTTCTTCGCGAGAAAGGGGCCAAGGGGCTGGTACTCCCAGCTCTGGATGTCGCGCGCCGACCAATCGTTCACGAGGCAGACACCGACGAGATGGTCCTCGGCCCGGTCGATCGGGATCGGCTCCCCCAACGCATTCCCCCGGCCGATGAAGAACCCCATCTCCGCTTCGTAATCCAGCGCCCGCGTCGGACCAAAAACCGGCGCGACGGCGTCGGGCGATCGAGTCTGCCCATGCGGGCGGATGACGGGACCGCCGCTCACCCTGATGGACGAGGCCCGGCCATGATACCCGATCGGGATGTGCTTGTAGTTCGGCAGCAACGGATTGTCGGGGCGAAAAAGCGCCCCGACGTTGGTCGCATGGTAGACGGAGGCGTAGAAATCGGTATAGTCGCCGATCGCGACCGGCAATCGAAGCTCCACGTCGGCCATGCGGACCAGAACTCCGGTCGGACCCGCACCTTCGCGCGCAGCACGCGCGTGGTCGGCCGCGAGGAACGCGCTCGCCCCGGTACGTAGGGCTCGGGTCGCCTGTCGTCCCGCCGCGAACAGCGCGTTGAGCGTCGGCCCGCGACAGAGACCAGCGGCGTCGCGCGCCGCACCCGTGAAGGCGCCGGCATCCAGCGCCGCCGCGACATCGAGAATGCGATCGCCGATCGCGATCCCCACGCGCCCGGCGACCTGCCCCGTGGGCGCGAATACGCCGAAGGGAAGATTTTGAATCGGGAAATCGGTCTCCGGCTCGTTCGCCGACGCGACCCACGAACGCAGCGCGGGGGCGTGGGTATGATCGATCTCGTGCGGCGGCATCACAGCAGCCCCAGAGCCACGAGATCCTCGATCGGCTCGCAGAAGGAGCACGAGCCGAACGAAATGGCAAAATCCGCACGCGCATCGCGCAGCTGCGCCGTGGGGAAGCGCCGGGACCGCCATGTCACGCCCGCGTCGTCGAACCGCACGGCGGCGCGCGCCGTCTCACCGATGAGTGCCGCCATGTCCGCCGCCGCTCCTCCCGCGCGCGCGAGTGCCGCGGCGAGAAAGACGTTCAGAAAGCCGTGCATGATCGCCGTGGGGCTGTCCGCCTCATATGTGAGAGCGCGCGCGGCCCGCATCGGATGGTGCAGGCCCGCCGTCGCCTTGAATCGGACATCCGCCGCAGCGCACGCGAGCAGGAATCGCCCGACGTCTGCGCTGGGCGGGATGGCGTCCGGCACGACGCCGCCCGTGCGAATCTTCGCGCCCGCCCCCGCGCGCGCGATGTATTCCAGGAGCGGAGCGGGATCCGACGCGCTCGGAATCTCGATGAACAGGGCCTCAGGATCGTGCACGTTCGCGGCGGCCAGGATCCCGTCTCGCGACATCGCCCGCGTCTCGACGACATCGGCAACAGCGGCACCGGCCATCGCGGTGTTGAACGCGCGGACCGCGCGGGCGTCCGCTTCAAGCTCGGCCCCGCCGAGCACGGACAGGCGCCACGGCCGTTCCTTATCCTGGGCGAAATACGGTGCCGCGGCCTCGGCCAGCTCATCCAGGCGCGCTACCGTCACCACGAAGCGCCCGAGCAGGGCACGCTGCTCGGGCGGGCTCCGGAGATACGCGTCGTACTTGGCGACGGCGGACGCCATGTCGAGCGCGGCCGGCGGGAACAACCCGGCGTAATCGATGAGTCCCGTCGTGAGCGCGGCAAGCGCAGCCGATGGAGGCACGGCGCGGAATATATGGGCCGTCCCCGGGTGCTCTTGACCTGCAGGGGACCTCGGCGCTCGTTTCGTGGTATTCCAATAGTCAGTGACTAATTCCATGCCGACCTCCGGGACGCTCAGCCGGTCCGCGATGCCCGACGCGCCGGTCCGGTCCGCCGACCCGACATCCACACCGTCCAGGCGCCACGCCGGCGACCCGCACGCCGGCGACCCGCACGTCGACGAGCGGGTAGTCGACACGGGCGTCGCCCGGGCGAGCCGCGCGCTCCTGGGACTACAGCACCCCGATGGGTTCTGGCGCTTCGAGCTCGAAGCCGACGCCAGCATCACGGCCGAATACATCCTGATGATGCACTTCATGGATGAGATCGACCCGACGCTGGAGGCCAAGCTCGCGACGTACCTCCGCGCCACGCAAAACGTTCGCGAGACAGGGCACGGCGGATGGGGGCTCTACCCGGGGAGTGGGCTCGATCTCAGTTGCTCGGTGAAGGCATACTATGCCCTCAAGCTCGCCGGGGACGATCCGGAGGCGACGCACATGGTGCGCGCCCGCCGAGCGATCCTGGCCGCTGGGGGCGCTGCACGGGCCAACGTCTTCACACGTATCACCTTGGCCTTGTTCGAGCAGATCCCGTGGCGCGGCGTTCCCTTCCTGCCCGTGGAGATCGTGCTCCTGCCGCGGTGGTTCCCCTTCCACCTGACCAAGGTGTCCTACTGGTCGCGCACGGTGATGGTTCCGCTCGCGATCCTCTGCAGCCTCAAGCTCCGGGCGCGCAACCCGCACGACGTGCACATCCGCGAGCTCTTTACGACGCCGCCCGAGGACGAGCGCGACTACTTCCCTGCCCGCTCCCCGCTGGGCCGCGCTTTCACGGCGCTCGACGCGCTCGGTCGCCGCAGCGAGCCGCGCCTCCCAGCGGCCGCTCGCCGGCGCGCCCTCGTTCGTGCCGCCCGCTGGTTTATCACCCGCCTCAACGGCACCGATGGCCTGGGCGGAATCTTTCCCGCGATGGTCAACGCGTACGAGGCCCTCGCGGCCCTCGGTTACGGGTACGACCATCCGTATCGCGTGCAGGCGCGCACCGCGCTCCGCAAGCTTCTCGTCGTGCGCGAGAACGTCGCATCGTGCCAGCCCTGCCTCTCCCCCGTGTGGGACACCGCGCTCGCGACACTGGCGCTGCAGGAAGTGGCCGCGACCGGCGTCGACACCGAAGCCACACCGTCGGCGGACCGCGCACTCGATTGGCTGGTCTCGCGCCAACTGCGGGTGCATCAAACGGGGGACTGGCGCGCGATTCGCCCCGGTGTCCCGGGCGGCGGCTGGGCCTTTCAGTTCGCGAATCCGCACTACCCGGACGTCGACGACACCGCCGCCGTCGCGTGGGCGCTTACCCGCGCGGCCCCGTGCGAGCGCTACCTGCGCTCCCTCACCCTGGCCGCCGATTGGATCGTCGGGATGCAAAGCAGGAACGGCGGATTCGGCGCCTTTGATGCGGATAACACGGCGCACTATCTGAACCAGATCCCCTTCGCCGACCACGGCGCCCTCCTCGATCCGCCCACCAGCGACGTGAGCGCCCGGAGCGCGCTCGCCCTCGCCCGTCTCGGTCGCCCGGCCGACCGCGTGGCACTCGATCGCTGCCTCGCCTTCATCCGGCGCGAGCAGGAAGGCGACTGCGCGTGGTTTGGCCGCTGGGGCACGAACTACGTCTACGGCACGTGGTCGGTCCTCACCGCGCTCGAGCAGGCGGGGGGACCGGCGGACGCGCCAGTCATTGCACGCGCCGTTGCGTGGCTCACCGCTCGGCAAAATGCAGATGGGGGCTGGGGCGAGAGCTGCGGCAGCTACTGGGACTCAGGTCCCCTTCCCCGCCCCGATCCGAGCACGGCCTGCCAGACCGCGTGGGCGCTGCTGGGCCTCATGGCCGGGGGCGCGGTCGATACGCCGGCCGTGCGGTCCGGTATCGCGTACCTGCTACGCCGGCAGGAGCCCGATGGCTTATGGGACGATCCGTGGTTCAACGCTCCGGGCTTTCCGCGGGTGTTCTTCCTGAAATACCACGGCTACGCCAAGTATTTCCCACTGTGGGCGCTCGCGCGTTATCGCTCTCTGACGCGGCCCATCGCGGAGTCGTGACCCTGTCAGACGGCCCGGTCGGGGTCGTCGCCGCGCTGCCCGCGGAGGCGCGAGTGTTGCTCGGGGCCCGAGCCCGGTACGGCCAGGTTCACCCATTCGCGCAGGACCGAGGACTCATGGCCCTCGCGGGCATGGGGCCGGAGGCGGCGCGGCGCGCCTGCAACGCCCTCCTGTCGGCTGGCGCACGATCGCTCGTGAGCTGGGGCTGCGCGGGCGGACTCGACGCCACCATTCGAACCGGCACCGTCATCGTCGCTGCCCACGTAGCGGGCTCCGCCGGGATCATGTGGTCTCCCGCCCGCCAATGGTCCGATCGCGTCGCGCGCGCCCTTGGAGACGCAGTCCCCATCGTACGCGGGACGCTCGCCAGCCCTGATGCGGTCGTTCACACGCCAATCGAAAAGCGTGTGCTCGCCCAGCGTGGCATGATCGCGGTCGACATGGAGAGCGCCGCGGTGGCCGCGGCGGCAGATGGCGCGGGGGTCCCGTGGATTGTGGTCCGCGCCGTGGCGGATACGGCGGCGATGGCGGTCCCCGCCAGCGTGACCGCTGCCGTCGATACCGCGGGGCAACTCTCGATCACCCGCCTCACACGCGCACTCCTGCGCCGGCCGGAGGAGATCCTGCTGCTCCCGCCCCTTGCCCGTGGTTTTCGTGGCGCGCTCCGCGCCCTGCGCGTTGTGGCGAACCGGGCGGGGGATGCGCTGCTCGATCCGCGGGAAGCGTACACCGCATGACCATGCTCGTGACCGGGGCGACGGGATTCGTCGGGGCGGCCGTCGCGCGCCGTCTCGTCGCGAAGGGGCTCGCCGTGCGCGCGCTTGTGCGCGACGGAAGCGACCGGCAGAACCTCACCGGACACGCGATCGCGACCGTGACCGGCGACCTCACCGACCCGGCCTCTCTCGAGCGGGCGGTGGCGGGCTGCGCCGGGGTCTACCATGTGGCCGCCGACTACCGGATGTGGCTCCCGGATCGGGCCGCCCGGTCGGCGATGTATCGCGCAAATGTCGACGGCACACGCGCCCTGCTCCTCGCGGCCGCAGGGGCCGGTGTCCCCCGCATGGTCTACACGAGCAGCGTCGCAACGCTCGGCCTGCGAAAGGATGGCGTGCCTGCGGACGAGGACACCCCGTCCACTCTCGCCGACATGATCGGCGACTACAAGCGATCGAAGTTCCTGGCCGAGGAAGTAGTACGGGAGCTGGCGCATGACGGGGTGCCCGTTGTCATTGTGAATCCATCGACCCCTGTCGGCCCCGGCGACGTGAAGCCCACCCCCACCGGGCGCATGATCGTCGACGCGCTCACCGGGCGCATGCCCGCCTACGTCGATACCGGACTCAACATCGCGCACGTGGATGACGTCGCGGAGGGGCATCTCCTCGCATTCGAGCGCGGTGTCGTGGGGCGCCGGTATGTCCTCGGCGGGACCAACATGACCCTGCGCGAGATCCTGGGAGCGTGCGCGACCCTGGCGGGGCGCCGGCCACCGGCCGTCCGGCTCCCCCACAGCGTGGTGCTCCCGGCAGCTTTTCTTGCCGAAGGGTGGGCGCGATTGACAGGGGGAACGCCGCGGATGACGGTCGATGAGGTCAGATTGGCCCGCAAGCGCATGTTTTTCACGAGCGCGGTAGCCGAGCGGGAGCTCGGCTACCGTGCGCGCGATGTGGCCGAGGCATTCCGCGACGCGGCCGACTGGTTTCGGGCGCACGGATATCTGGTATGACGTTACCAGGCGGGCGTGCTATTTTCCCCGCATCAACATTCTATCCCTGAGCGAGAGCATCGCCTAATGGGTCTCCCCCTACGGCATCAGTTCCGGATCGCGCGGTACGTAGTCGGCAAGAAGCTGCGCGGCGAGCAGCGCTTTCCGCTCGTGTTGATGCTCGAGCCTCTCTTTCAGTGCAATCTCGAGTGCGCCGGGTGCGGGAAGATCGCGTATTCGAATGACATCCTGCGGCAGCGCCTGACGGTGGAGGAATGTCTCGCAGCGGTCGATGAATGTGGCGCACCGGTGGTCTCCATCCCCGGGGGCGAGCCGCTCATTCACAAGGACATGCCGGCGATCGTCGCCGGACTCGTCGCGCGGAAGAAGGTCGTCTACCTCTGCACGAACGCGATCCTGCTCGCCAAGCGCCTCGACGAATTCACCCCGTCCCCCTACCTCACCTTCTCGGTCCACCTCGACGGACTCCAGGAGCGGCACGATGCATCGGTATGCCGCGAGGGGATATTCGAGAAGGCCGTGACGGCGATCCGGCTCGCGCGACGCCGTGGATTTCGCGTCTCGATCAACTGCACCCTCTTCCAGGGAGAGAATCCGGAAGAGGTCGCCAAGTTCTTCGACTTCGTCACCGAGCTCGGCGTGGACGGCATCACCGTGTCGCCGGGTTACAGCTACGAGAAGGCACCGCGCAACGACGTCTTCATGGGGCGGACGGAGAGCAAGACCCTGTTCCGCGAAATCTTTAAGCGCGGGACCGGGAAGAAATGGCAGCTCACCGATTCGTCGCTCTTCCTCGATTTCCTGGCCGGCAATCAGTCGTACGAGTGCACGCCGTGGAGCACCCCGACGCGCAACGTCTTCGGCTGGCAGAAGCCCTGCTACCTCCTCGTCAACGAAGGGTACGCACCGACCTTCGCGGCGCTGATGACCGAGACCGACTGGGATAACTACGGCACCGGACGGAATCCCAAGTGCGACAACTGCATGGCGCACTGCGGCTACGAAGGCGCCGCCGTGGACGATGCGCTCGCCCACCCGCTCAAGGCGCTTGCCGTCGCGCTGCGGGGGCCACGCACCGAAGGGCCGCTGGCCCCGGACCCCGAGATCCGGTACGCGCGGGCCTCCACCGGACGGGGCATGGCCCTGCCGGTCCTTTCCGGCGGATCGTCGGCCGCGCCGCCTCTCCGCAAGTCGAGCTGACCGACTCGGCCACCGTGGTGGCCGTCGCGTCGGCCACGCTGTGGGTCGCCGCTCTCCTCGCGCCGTGGCGCGCGTGGAGCACTCGCGAAAGATTGGAGCCCGACCCGCGAGCAGGACCCCTCACCCCGGACGAATGCGCGGCGGTGACCGTGCTCATTCCCGCGCGCGACGAAGCGGGGATCATCGGTCGGACCATCGCCGCCGTCCGTGCCCAGGGGACGGCGATACCCATCCTCGTCGTGGATGATCAGTCGCGGGACGAGACGGCCGTGGTCGCCCGCACGGCCGGAGGCGACCAGTGCGAGGTGATCGCCGGGGATCCCCTTCCCGCGGGATGGGTCGGCAAGATGTGGGCGCTCGAGCAGGGGCGCCGGCGCGTGCGCACGCCGTTGGTCCTGCTGCTCGACGCGGACATCGAGCTGTGCCCCGGAATGCTCGCCGCACTGCTGGCCCGGCGGGGCGCCGATGGACGCGCGCTCGTATCCCTCATGGCGCAGCTCGAGATGGCGAGCCGGTGGGAGCGACTCCTCATCCCGGCGTTCGTCTACTTCTTCAAGCTGCTGTATCCCTTTCGCATCTCGAACTCCCGTTCATCCGTCGTCGCTGCGGCGGCCGGCGGGTGCGTGCTGGTCGAGACCGCAGCGATCGAGCGGATCGGGGGCTTCGGTGCGATCCGTGGCGCCCTGATCGACGACTGCGCGCTCGCGCGCGCCGTGAAGGACGCGGGCGGCCGCACCTGGATCGGGCTCACGCATGGGGCCGTAAGCGCTCGGCGGATGCCCACGCTGGGGTCCATCTGGCGCATGGTCGTGCGATCGGCCTTCGCCCAGCTCCGGTATTCGGCCCTGCTGCTCCTGCTGTGCGTGGCGCTGCTCCTGCTCGCCTTCTGGGCTCCGCTGGCCGCTCTGCTATCGCACGACAGGCGCGTATGGGAAGCCGGTGTCGTCGCTCTGGCCGCGATGCTCGCGACGTACGTGCCGATCCTGCGCTTTTATCGCCTCTCGCCGCTCTGGGCGCTCACCCTCCCCCTCGCCGGCACGCTCTACCTCGGCATGACGGTCAGCTCTGCCCTACAGGCGTGGCGTGGGGTCCGGTCGCAATGGAAGGGGCGGGTGTACCGCGCGGCCTGAGATCAGACGCCGCCGTACCACTCATAGCCCTGGTCGCTCCAGTACCCGCCGTTCCGCACGGGTAAGAAGACCACTCGCGTCAGATACTTGGTGTTCTTGTAGCCCAACTTGACCGGCGAGTATATGCGCGCGGGTCCGCCGTGCGCCGGCCCCAGCATCCCCCCATCGNNCCCATCGACTCCGTAGGCGATGAGCGTCTGCGGATGCGTCGCGCTTTCGATGTCCCAGCTCTCGTGATAGCCAGCATCGAAGGACTGGAAGTCGACGTAGTGCGCATCCGGCGACGGCTGCACGAGCGCCGCGAGATCGCGCAGTCGCACTCCCGTCCACGACGCGATCGCCGTCCACCCCTCGACGCAATAGTGATTCACGCGCTGGGTCACGCCCGGAAGCCGTTGCAGATCTGGGAGCGAAAACCGCATCGGCTTGGCAACCATCCCGCCGACATCGAGCATCCACGGACCCGCCGCGGCCTCGTTCCACACCGGAACGGTCGGCGCGACGTAGTAGCTGGGGAAAGCCGCGCCGGTATCGGGTACGTCGCGCCCCGCCACGTCCATCGATGTGTGCCGGAACAATCCGCGCTCGACGATCTCGTTTTTGCGCTCGGCGTAGCGCAGGATTCGCTCGGCTGACCGCGGCCCGTCCGAGTTGCAGGCGGCGAGCCACGCGGCCGCGACCGACGATCCGCCCGTGAGAAGGAACCGGCGCCGATCGATCATGTCGGCCCCTCGGGCACGGTCGGAGCGCTCGCGCGCGCGGGACGCGGCCGGAACAGATGATAGAATGGACGGGCATTGCGGGCTTCCGGCGAGAACGCCTCATCGTACCCACCCGTCAGCATCGACGGGATCGAATAGGGATCGACCGAAAACACCATGAAGACGTGCCCCGCAGCGAGCCCGAGCAGCGCCACCATCCCCATGAAGTGCCAGTAGCGCGCCCACATGTATCCGCCGAATACCGCCGTGAGGGGCGCCAGCTGCACCGGCTTCCAGATCGCGATCCCGGTGAGCACGATCACGCCCGCGATCCACGGCATGCTGAAATACGCGCCCTTCTGCAGCGCGTTGTTCTTCCCCTGATGCGGATGCTGCGTGCGGAAAAAGAGATAGAATCGGACCATCTGCACCGCATCCCGGATGTCTCCGCGGCGCGGGACCAGGTCACGCCATTCGCCGTGTAGGTAGATGAACGCCATGTAGACCAGCCCGTTGATGACCAGGATCCACATAAGCGCGAAATGCCAATTGCGCGCGCCCCCCAGCCATCCGCCAAATGTGAGCCACGCGGGGATGGCGTGTCCCTCGAACGGGTAGCAACAGAACGTGCCGCCGCGCCGATGGAATGCGGGGTAGGCGTTGAATATCCGGAGCCCTGAGCTCGCCATCCCGAGGATCGCGATCACGGCGACCCAGTGGGTCACACGTACAACCCAATGGTGGCGGCGGGGGACTCGAGGATGTCCCGTCCCAACTCTCGGCTCGGCCGGCTCCGTCATCACACCGTCCTGTCAGCGGGTGCGCCCGTCGCACGTGTCGCGTCGGTATACACTAACTCGACGAGCAGGGTGAGGTCAGCCGATTTCGGGCGCATGTTCCGTGGCGGCGCGGCGGCCAGTAGAGTGGCGGCGAGCCCCGGCCGCTTGTAGAATCGCTCCGCGAGCTGGAAGATGAGCAACGTCCGATACCCGGCGGGGTCACGATCGGGGTCGGACCGGCCCACCTCGACGCCGCGTCGCAGGAGGATCCGCCACCAGCTCATCAGCGTGATCTCCGCGGCGCCGCTCGAGTGCGTGGTGTAGGTGATCACGAGGCGGCTGCGGGCGAATTTCGCGTACCAGGTCACGTGCGTCGGCATGAGGAGCCGCGGAAACACCTCGGCGTCCGCGAGCGCGACGACATCCGGGGTCCGATTGAGATCGATGATCCTCCGCGCGGTCTCGAGACTGCCGGCATTCTCCTGATACACGGTCACGTGCTCGCGCACGGAGAATGAGTCGAGCAGCGTCTTGAAGGGAAGTGCGAGGCTTCCCGCGTTGAAGACGACGAGAGTATCGGAGTTCGCGTCCGCACCACCTCGGTCCGGGTCTGGCGCGGGGGCGCTCATAGATGCCGCGCTGGCCGCAGTCAGACATAACCCGAGTGCCGCGAATCCCCATCCACGATGATCGTTATGCATAAGATCTTGACGAGACTCCAATCAGCGCGTGTAGGGCACCCGCACGGGCAATACCCTCGCGCTCGCAGACCTCAGCGAGAGCGGCGAGCTGCGCCTCTGGCAATTCGACGATGGTGCGCATGTGTGATCGCATGTGCGATACTGTATAACGCTATTAGATAACGCAGTAGCCCGGGTCAGGCGTCGGTCCCGATCATCCGGATAGCCTCCCTCACGAGAACGCCGGTTGCGACCGCTCGCGTAGCAACTCCCGCACGTGCGACCGACACCACTGCGCAAGTGCGAGCTCGGGCGGCTTGAGCAGCCGTTGAAAGAGTCGCAGCTCGTGCGGCAACATGCGGTCGACGGCCACGCCGATCGTGCGACGGAGATCCGCCACCGGCTCGCTGCGCGCCGAATGTTGCGTGAGCGCGTTCCGCGTCAACGCGACTCTCGATTCCGCCTCTCGAACCCTGCCTCGCAGATCCTGCAGCGCTCCCGTCGGCACGTGCGTGCGCTCGCCAATCGCGAGGGCCGACCGGGCCCGCACCAGCTCGTCCCCCGCTGCCCGGGCCCGTGCCATCAGTGCCTCGTAAGTTCCCAGCGACCGCACGGCATCGGCGACGCGCTCGATCTCTGGCGGAGCCAGGCGATCCGGGAAGCGCTCATTGAACCGTCGCTCACAATTGCGGAGCGAGAGGTCCTGCGCCACGCGCGACGCTTTGACCTGCGTCTCCCCATCGGAGATCACGATTCCCGTATACTTGCGGTGCAGCGTCAGCCCATGCGTCGCCAGGCGAGCGGACAGCTCTTCCCAACTCCGCGCCGAAAGAAGCTCGGGCGCGCATGAGCGTACGCGCTCGATCAACGGCTCCGTCCCATGCTCCCGCTGGCGGCGCTCACCCGGCGTAATCGTTCGGGACAGAGCCAAGTCCGGCCGCGGATGCTCCAGGTCGCGATACAAGCGACCGGGAGTTACGCGAAATCCCATCGCACGCTCGAGCTCCCGGCAGGTCCGCTCTATCACCGGGCGATCGCGCCACCGATTCCAGGCGAGCCCCGTTTCCGGGTGCACCCGGTTGACCATGACGTGGAGATGCGCGTGCCCGGTGTCGTTGTGCGCCACGAAGATCGCCTCGCGGTCTTGCAGCCCGAGCCGCTCGAGCAGCCTGTCCGCCACGGCTTCCATCTGCGCACGTGTCGGCCGGTCCTCCGGGGCAAAGCTGATCGACAAATGATACACGGGCTGACCGACGAATCGGCTCCGGTCGGCGGTGGCACGCATGATGGTCGCCGCCAGCCCCGGATCGTTCGTCATGAGGTTCCGCGCCGCCGTCCACTCGACGCGCGAGCGATCGCCATCGAGATATTGGGCGAGCCCATGAAAGCTCTTCCCGCTCGTCGTATTCCCAATCATTCCGCCCCCAGGGCTCCCCTACCGCAGCTCACCGACGATCGCGAGGATGCGCGCGATCGCCTCCTGCGCGTCCCCCTCGAGATCGCTCGTGCCCCCTGCGCCCGTCCGCGTGACGACGGCCCGCAGCGTGTTGCCGACGGCAGCCAGTGTCCGCACGGCCTCGGCGTTGACGGCGTGCTGCTTGGGCTTTGGCGCGTACCCCAGCGCGACCTCCCGGATGTAGCGCGCAAGCGGAATATGTGCCGCGGCCGCGCGCGCCCGCACCGCCGCCAACTCATCGGGGGTAAAGCTTAACAGCAGTCTCTTTGTGCGCAGCGGGCGATCGACGACGCGTGGCATGATCGGGATTGAGAGTTCTATTTCGCACGGTTCAGAACCAAACCAGTAATGCCTCAAACAATGCTGGCTCTCCTTCACTCTCCTTCAGCTCTCCTTGCTCTCCTTCAGCTCTCCCTGCTCCTCGTCTCTGACTCTCCATTTCCAGATCAACGCGCGGGCAACGGTTGCGTTGGCATCGCGATTGCACCTGTTGCGCGCTCGGCGCAGCAAATCCGTTGCCTATGAAACGGATCAGGGTGCCAAACACGCGTACTGTACCGGTGCGCGGATTTGCGCCGCAACGGGGGCTGGCGGGTCGCTGACGTGTCGGCCCTCCGAGCGACGCGACGGCGTGACCTACGCTGACGCGTCCCTGACGCCCCGATGGCACCCTGTGGCGATGCCTCCATCGGCGATCGCTCCGACTGCGACCCGGATCGCGGATGCCTCGCGCCCTACCCGGTCCGGGGCCGCTCGGTGGATTGCCGCTGACGATCTCGCCGGGTGCGTGCGCGCGGCCCACGCGGGCGGCGCTCGCGAGCTCGACGCGCTGCTGCACTGGATACGACCGCCACTCGTCGCCTTCTTCTCACGCCGCGTCGATGCGGAGGCGGCCGACGATCTCGCCCAGTCGGTCCTCTGGACCGTTGCGCGCGATTACCGCACCGTGATCCCCGACAGTGCGGCGCCCTGGCTCGTCACCATCGGACGCAACGCGTTGCGCGATGAATTGCGCTACCGCAGCCGAGCCGCCGCCCGTTTCAGCCGAAGCGACCCGTCGCACAGCGGACCGACAACGAACCATGTGGCCGCCGACGTGGAGTATCGCGATCTCCGGCACACGGTGCGCGGGATCGCGCACACGCTGTGCGGTCCCGCCGTCCGGGATGTCGTCACCGCTCTCCTCGACGGCCTCACCGTCCGCGACATCGCCGACCTGTCGGGCGCGAGCCCTCACGCCATCCGTATGCGGGTGCTACGCGCCCGCGCCGCCCTCGGGCCCGTCCTCCGCCCACTCCTGCGGTAACCCAAGCGGCGGTCGCGCCGCATCGTCGTATTCTGTCTGCGCCCACCGCCGCCGCGTCCGGCTGCCGACCCGGCGCGGACCGACTGGCGCACGCGGATGCTCCAGTGGCGGCCGCCCCCGTCCCCGGGTCCGAATCTTTGCCCCCGGCACCGGCGCCCGCGTCACCAGATCCCCGGGCTCGATGTGCAAGACCGCCGACAA
>PLLD01000030.1 GCA_003141205.1 Gemmatimonadota bacterium | reverse complement strand
GCCCGCAGGATCGTGCCGCCCAGGTGACCGATCCCACGCACAGACTCTCGCGTGAGCGGGATCACGGCGGCATCGCCCAGCAGCCCCGCGTATCCCTTGAAGATTCCGAGCACGTCCCAGCCTCGATTCAGCGCCGACAGGACCGCGGCGTGAATGACCGCGTTGAGCCCTGGGGCGTCCCCGCCACCCGTCGACAGCGCGATGCGCACGGTCAGGGATCGATGTCGGAGTCGCCGCTCACGGCGGTGTCGGCTTGGCGGGCTCGGAAGAGGGCGTGCGGAATATGGCGAGTGCCTGGGCCGCTCCGTTGCGCTCGACGTCGTTCCACGAGGGATGCGTCAGCGCCGCCTGAATCAAAGGAAGCGCGGCGACCGTGTCGAGCTTCGCCAGCGCGATGAGCGCCGCCCCGCGCACGAAGCGCGAGGAATCGGATGCGAGATCGCGCAGCCGATCGACGGTGTTCGCGCCGGGGAACGCGCCCAGACCGTGGGCGGACCGGACCCGTACGCGCGCGTCGCTGTCCCGGCTCGCCGTGAGCAGCGCCATCTGGGCGGTCGTGTCGCCCGGGTATGCAGCCAGCCCCGTCGCGGCATCGCGCCGCACGGCCCAGAAGGCGTCACTCGTCGTTGCGCTCGCAAGCGCGCCCAACGCGGTCATATCTCCCCCGCGCTCGGACAGCAGATCCGCCGCCTCGAGCCGACCGGTGACGTCGTCGTCGTGCTGCAANNTGCAGCTGGTAGGCGAGCATCGCGGTCGAGCGCGGGAAATCATACAGCTGGAGAAGCCACCGCCCCTTGTCCCAGCGATAGCTGCGGGGCGGCGCCGGTACGGCCAGCGTCGCGCTCGAGAGCTCCCCGTGCAGCGGCACGATCCCGTGCACCGCGCCGGAGTCGGTGAGGACCTCGACGTCGACGTTGGCATCGAAGAACCCGGTGAGGGAGTCGCGCGGCTGCACCTGCCGCGCCGTGAAGGTCACCGTATGCGCCGACGGCTCGTAGGTCGCCGAGATCTGGAGCACGGGAAAGCCCGCGCCGTAGATCCACTGCTTGAAGTAGGTCGAGAAATCCCGTCCCGTGGTCTGCTCGAAGGCGCGCTCGAGATCGGCGGTGACGACGTTGGACCGGGCGTGATCGATCGTGTACCGGTGCATCGCCGCCCAGAAGGCGCTGTCCCCCAGCGCGTGCCGCAATCCCTGCAGCACGGTCGCACCCTTGGGATAGATATGACCGCTGAAGAAGACCTCGATCGGGTCCTTCTCCCATCGGTCGTACACGATCGGACGGCGCGCACGACGGTCCGCGGCGATCGTTTCCTCCTGGGAGGCAATGCGCTCGACCGCGGCGACGGACGAGCCGTGCGCGACTTCCTGGAAGATCTGCTCCATGAAGGTGGCAAAGCCCTCGTTGAGCCACACGTCCGCCCAGTCGCGCGTGGTCAGGTAATCGCCATACCACTGGTGCGCGAGCTCGTGCGCCACGAGACCATCGGTCGCCGCCTGCGGCTCGGCCCACGCGGGATGCAGGATCTCATTGTCGTTCTGAGTCGTGGCGGTGACGTTCTCCATCCCGCCGAAGATGAAATTGGGCGCCGCGATCTGGTCGTATTTCGCCCACGGATACGGGACGCCCGTCTTCATCGAGAAGACGTCGATCGCGTGCGGCGTCATGCCGAATCCGCGCCAGCCGGCCGCGACCGAATCCGGATAGACCCAGTAGTCGACGGGGATCGAGTGCCACTTGTCGCGCAAGATCGCGAAATCCCCTGCCGCGACCGACATGAGGTACGTCGACGCGGGCTCGTCGAGCGACCAATGCCATTCGACATCGCCCCCGACCACCGCCTTTGTGCCCACGAGGCGTCCGTTCGAGAGCGCCTTCTGCCCCTTCGGCACGCGGATGTAGATCTCCCACGTCGTCTTGTCGTTCGGGAAGTCGTACGTAGGGATCCAGTACCGGTTGGTCTCGGTCTCGCCCTGCGTCCAGAGGTCGTGCAGGCGATCGATGAAGTAGACACCCTGCTTCGGCGCAACCGTTTCGTACGCGACCGTGAACGTCGTCGAGCCGCCCGGCGCGACGGGGGACGCCAGCTGAACCACGAGGCTCGACCCGTCGTACGTGTAGTGGAGCGCTGCGCCCGAGCTGGCATCCCCCGTGCGTACGCTGCCGATCGTCATCCCGACGGCGTCGAGCGCGACCACGCGGAGCGTTGTATCGAGCGGCGCGACGCGGATCGTCGTCGACCCGCTGACCGCGTGCCGGCTCCAATCGAAGCGGACGTGAACGATCTGATGCTGCAGGTGATAGGTGCGAACCCGCTCGGGATGCGCTGTCCCGGGCGGCAACGGTCCCCAGGCCGAGAGCAGCGCGCTGTCGCGCAGCGGAGGAACGCGATCCGCGGCCGCGGAGTCCGCCGCGCGGCGCACGTTCGCGTGCAGCGCGCTGTCGGGGGCGACCACACGGGGCGGGATCGGCCGGCGGGGGCCGGCGCTATCGCGAAGCGTTCCGGACTGCTGCGCTCCGGCGGTCGGAGCGGTGACGGACGCGGCTGTCGCTGAGAGCGCGAGGGCGGCGACGATCGCGCGCATTAGTCGGCGGCGACGGTGCCGAAGTCGTACCCGGGGACCGAGATCCGGGGGATCGGCTGCCCGATCAGGCGCTCGATCGTGCGTACCATCGCGATCTCGTCGGTCGACATGAAGGTGTAGGCGTCCCCCGTCTGTGCCGCCCGCCCGGTACGCCCAATGCGGTGCACGTAATCCTCCGGCTGCTGCGGCACGTCGTAGTTGATGACGTGCGAGATCCCGGAGATGTCGAGGCCACGCTGCGCGATGTCGGTTGCGACGAGCACGCGGATCGTCCCTTCCCGGAAACCCTCGAGGGCTCGCGTGCGCTGCGACTGCGTCTTGTCCGCATGCATGGCCGTCGCCAGCATGCCGGCGCGCTCGAGGTGCCGGACCAATCGGTCGGCCCCATGCTTCGTGCGCGTGAAGACCAGGACGCTGTCCATGTCGGAGTGCGAGAGGAGCTCGACGAGCAGGGCGCTTTTCCGGTCCCGCGGCACCGGATAGACCGCATGCGTCACGGTGTTCGCGGCCTCGGACCGCCGCCCGACCTGCACGACCACCGGCCGGCGCAGATACCTCCGCGCCAGCGCCTCCACCTCGGGCAGCATCGTCGCGCTGAAGAGCATGGTTTGCCGGTACTTCGGGACCTGCGCGACGACGCGATTGATCTGCGGCGCGAACCCCATGTCCAGCATCCGGTCGGCCTCATCCAGCACGAGCACTTCGAGATCATCGAACTTCACAGTCCCGCGCTCGAGATGATCGAGGAGCCGCCCCGGTGTGGCGATGACGACGTCGACGCCGCGCCGCAGTGCACGCTCCTGGGGATCCAGAGCCACGCCGCCGTACACAGCGAGCGCCTTCGCCTTGGTGTGCTTCCCGTACTTGGCGAAGCTCTCGTCCACCTGGGCGGCGAGCTCGCGCGTTGGAGTCAGGACCAGAGCGCGCGGGCCGCGCGGACCGCGGCCGTTCGGGGCCGCATCCTGAGCGAGGCGCTGGAGGATCGGGAGTGTGAAGGCGGCTGTCTTCCCCGTGCCCGTCTGGGCCAGCCCGATCAGGTCCCGCCCTTTGAGGGCGAGAGGGATCGCCTGCAGTTGAATGGGGGTCGGCGTCGTATAGCCGGCATCACGCACGGCATCGAGGAACGCAGGAGCAAGACCCAGATCGGCGAAATTCGAAGGCACCGCCTCGGCGGGCGATGCTTCTTCCAGTGATTCTTCTATTGTTGGGTTCATAACGCTTAAAAAGACTTGCGGGTGCCCAGAGGGGGCGCCCGAGGCACGGGGGCGGTTACGCCGCGACACCCCGAGCCGGACACACAAATATAAGCGGTGCAACCGGATAGCGAAACTTTACCCCCTCGTTGCCCGGAAGCCGCCCTCCCGCGACCTTCCGCAGCGTTCGGATCCCTCCTGTCCTCCGTCCGTTCACATGTAGAGCCCGGCGGCGCACGATGCTACCCAAGCCCGACCCCCTAGCGGCCAACGCCAATGCGGCGGTAATGTTACGCGTGTCTGCCTCCACCGGCTCACGCGCGTCGACGCCAGCCCCACGCAGCGCGACGACCCCGGCGACCGTAGGTGATGACCCCGCGCTGACGACCGCCGCGCCCGCTGCTTCGCTCACGCCGCCCCCCCCGCCTCCGCCACCCCCTGCACTGCGCTTTCCGATCGGCTGGCTCCTCGATCACGGGGCACCCCCGATCCAATACCGCGCGATCGCGGATGTCGCACGCCTCGATGTGCCGGCGGCCGCGAACATTCCGTACAGCTATCGTCCCGCGCTGGCGCTCGCCGCCATGCAGCAGAGCGACGGCGGCTGGGGTCGCACCATGCTCGCCGTGCCCTCCGCGCGCGCCGAGCATTTCGAAGGGGTCGGCACCGTCATGGCCGTGCGGCGGCTCCTCGAGTATGGCTGGCATGGGGAATCCCCCCCTCTCGTCCGCGTCCGCCGGCTCCTGTTCCGGCTCCTGGCCGAGGACACCGATCCGGTGCACCTGTTCGAGTTCGCGCCGACGCGGGCGAAGATCGATGACGACATGGCTCGCCGCGGGCGCTCCATCGTGCGCGAGGCCGCCGCGTCCGCACTCGCCCAAGCAGGATACGAAGCCGACCCGCGGCTCCGCGGAGCCGCGCGCCGGATCCTGGAGCGGATCAACGCGTATCTGAAATCGCCGGTCGCGCAGAAGCCGTGGGTCCGCGTCGGCAATCGGCAGGTACTGGCCCTCGAGGCCGCGCCCCCCTCGATCTACGCCCTCACGATGCTCGCGCACATGCCCGCGTTCCGCAGCGAGCACCACGAGCACATGGAGCGGCTGTACACGTTCCTCACGCAGCCGTGGCCGCGCCAGGAGGCGGTCCAGATCGTCGGCACCGCCAACGTCTCGCAGCCACACCTCGTGTTGGGCGACCTCTTCCCGCACCGCAACGCCGTCGAGGCCGACATCCCGATGGCGCTGTTTTGGCTCGAGCTCATGGCGCGACTCGGATTCCTGCGGCGCAACGAGATCTGGACGAAGATGTTCGAGCGCTTCGTCGACGACATGGACCGGACCGGCGTCTGGCACCCGCGCAAAGGGCTGGCGATGCCGCGCTCGTCGAATCCCTACGTCTGGCCGATGTTCCCGTTGGAGGAGCATTCCGCGGGCGAGGAGCGCTGGGCGGATGTGACGATGCGCATTGGTGTCATCGCCCGCGCGGCCGGCCGGCCGATCCACCTGTTGTAGCCCACCGCGCCCCGCACGGCACGCGCGCGGCATCCATGCGCCGCCTGCCACCCGACGCGATCTTCCCGGCGGGGCGCGTGGAACACCGGGTTGGGGTGCTCCGCACGCGCGCCGGCGTGCAGCTCCGCGCAATCGAAACCGGACCGCTCACGGGCCCCGCCGTGGTCCTCATCCACGGCTGGGGGAGCTCGGCGTACACATTCCGGTACGCGCTCCCCGCCCTCGCCGCCGCCGGCCTCCGCGCGATCGCGCTCGACCTCCCGGGCCACGGCTTTTCGGACAAACCGCGCGACCCCGCCGCGTATCGCCTCGATGCGCTCGCGCACACGCTGCTCGACGGGATCGCTGCGCTCGGGTGCGCGAGCGTCGCGGTGGTTGGACACTCGATGGGTGCGACGATCGCCGCGCGCTGCGCCGCGGGCGCGGGACCCCGCGTCGACCACCTCGTGCTGCTGGCGCCCGTCGGATTGGGCCACGTCCGCGATGCCGCGGTCGGCCGGCTGCTCACGCCCGCATGGACGATTCCTCTGCTTCCGATCGTCGCGCGCCGGCTGGCCGTCACGATCGCGCTGCGCTTTGCCTTTTTGACGACCGCCGAGGCGCGCTCGGGGCTGGTCGCGTTCTCCGGTGCGGATGTCGATCAGTACTGGGCACCGTCGCGCGATCCCGGCTTCACGCGCGCGCTCCGGCATCTCATCCACGAATTCCCGTGGCGGCTGTCGGATGCCAACTGGCTGCGTGAGATCGCGTGCCCAACGCTCGTCATTGCGGGACGCGGGGATCGCCTCGTCGATCCGGCGGGCGCCGCGGCATTCGCGCGGGCGATCCCCGGGGCCGAGCTGCTGCTGATTGCCGGGGCCGGGCACGCCGTGGCGGAGCAGGCACCCGAGCCGGTCGATGCGGCGATCGTGCGGTTTCTTACCACTCCGGTACGACGCCGTCCCCAGTGACCGACCAGAGATAGAACAATCCGGGCTCGGTCCCCGGCAGGAAATATTCCGTGTAGCGCTGCGCGGCCGGCGTCGTCGAATCGGCCGGCACGCCGGTCACGCGATCGAGCGTCGCGCCGGCGACCCACGCCGGGCGGGCCCACGCGCTGCTGTCCTCAGTCGCAGGTTCCACATGCTGCGCCATCATGTGCGCCCAGATCGGCGCCGCGAGCGTACCCCCCGCGGCCCCCGCCACGATCGATTGCGGCCGATCGAACCCGAGCCACACGCCGGCGACGAGCCCGGGCGTCATCCCGATGAACCAGACGTCGCTGTTGTCGTTCGTCGTCCCCGTCTTTCCCGCCACGAGCATCCCCGCAGGCAGGACGCGGCGCGCTGGCGCCGCCGTCCCTCTGTCGACGACGTCGCGCAGCATGTCGCGGACGATGAACGCCACGCCCGAATCCAGCGCGGACTCCCGGGTGACGCTCGCTTCGGTCGCGCTCCAGACCTCGCGGCCATCGCGGTCCTCGATCCGGGTAATGAATTGCGGCTCGGGCACCGTGCCCAGCGTCGCGAATGCCGCATACGCCGCGACCAGATCGATCGGCCGGACAGTCGCCGCGCCAAGCGCGGTCGACAGCACCGGGGCAATGGGCGTCGAGATCCCCATGCGGTGTGCGAGGGCAACGACGGAATCCAAGCCGACGCGCTCCCCCAACTGGACGGCGACCGTGTTGCGCGACTGCGCGAGCGCTTCCCGCAGTGTGAGACGTCCCAGGAACAATCGGTCCGCGTTCATGGGCCGGTACGTGCGTCCCGACCGAAGCGGGATCGCAAGGGCCGTATCGTAGACGATCGTATTGGCGGGCAGGCCGATGCCGATCGCGGCTGCGTACACGATCGGTTTGAACGCCGACCCCGCCTGGCGCCTGGCGTCGACGGCGCGGTTGAAGGGGGAGTCCTGATATTTGCGCCCCCCGACGAGCGCCCGGACCTCGCCCGTCGACGGATCGAGGGCAACGATCATCCCTTGGAGATACGCCGTCCCGTTGCGCGCACCGGCCGCCGGCGCGGGATGGTTGGCAAGTGTCGGATGCGGGTACGCTTTCCGCGCCTCGATCGCGGCGGCCCCGGTCGCGAGCGCCTCGACGGCCGATCGCTGCAGCCCGGTATCGAGGGTGGAGTAGATGCGGAACCCGCCGACGCCCACGTCGACGCCGGCCCCTTCCGCTGCCGCGCGCACCGCGTCGACGAAATACGGAGCCGGCTGCTCGATGTCCGGCGGGATGGTGACGAGTCGCTCCCGGGCCGCGCGGGCGGCGTCCGCGCGGGAGATCAATCTCTGGTTCGCCATCACCGTGAGGACGAGGTTGCGCCTCCGGCGCGCCCGCTGCGGATACCGGACCGGATCGAACTCGGCCGGCCCTTTGGGCAATGCGGCCAACGTCGCGGCCTGGGCGAGCGTGAGCTCGCTGGCGGGCACGCCGAAGTAATGCCGTGCGGCCGCGTCGATCCCGTACCACCCGTGGCCGAATAGGATCTGGTTCAGGTAGGCTTCGAGGATCTGCGCCTTGGAGTAGTGTCGCTCCATCTCGCGGGCCGCGGCCTGCTCCCGCAGCTTTCGATCCAGCGTGTGCTCCCGACGGCTCACGAGGTCCGGATGCATGTTCCCGACGAGCTGTTGGGTGATCGTGCTCGCCCCGCGCGCGTTCCGCCCGAGCATTCGGTCCTTGATGGCGCCCAGCACGCCGACGACATCGACGCCATCGTGCTCGTAGAAACGGTGATCCTCGATCGCGATGAATGCCTGCGGGACGTACGGCGGGAGGGTGCTGAGGGGGACGCTCGTCCGCGTCTCGTTACCGAATTCGCCGATCGCCGATCCGTCCGCCGCGTAGACCAGCGTCGACTGCGGCGGATCGATGATCTGCCACGCCTGACCGCCGCGCGCCGGCGCGCCCTCCTGAACGGCGTCATGGACCGCCTCTTGCGCCGCAAGCCCCGGGGCGAAGGCGACTAACGCCCACGCGGCTCGGAGGATACGGCGATTCGGCATGGGGTAGATGTTAACATTCATCGATGCCGCCGCTCGTCCACATCGCGCTGGCGCAGCTCAGGCCACAGAAAGGGGAGTACGCCGCCAACCTCGCGCGGCTTGGGGCTCTCTTCGGGCGCGTCGAGGCCCTGTCGCCGCGCCCCGCCGTGCTGCATCTGCCGGAGACGGCCCTCAGCGGATACTTCGTGGAGGGGGGCGTCCGCGAGGTCGCCCTCACCGCCGGCACCCTCGCCGCCGATCTCGACCGCACGTACCGCGCGGCGAGACCGGACGCGACGCGGACCCTCGACATCGTGATCGGATTCTACGAGCGCTGGCGGGACACGCTGCACAACAGTGCGATGTACGTCACGGTGGGTGGCGAAAACGGCCCCGACATCCGGCACGTACATCGGAAGATCTTCCTCCCCACGTATGGCATGTTCGATGAAGAGCGCTTCGTCGAGCGCGGCTACGACGTCCGGGCGTTCGACGCCCCCTGGGGACGGACAGCGCTCCTCGTCTGCGAAGACGCGTGGCATAGCCTGACGGGCACGCTCGCCGCCCTCGATGGCGCCCGGGTCATCTTCATCTGCTCGGCCGCTCCGGCGCGCGGGGCGTGGCCCCGGGACGACGGTGTCCCGGGACCGGCCACGGTCGCCCGCTGGGAGCGCCTGGCGCGCGACATCGCGGAAGAGCACGGGGTATTCGTCAGCTTCGCGAACATCGTCGGGAGCGAGGGGGGGAAGTTTTTTGGCGGCGCCTCCGGCGTCTCCGGACCGGCCGGGGATGTGCGGCTCCGCGGCCCTCTGTTCGAAGAGGCCCTGCTCGGCGTCACACTCGACCTGGGGGACGTGGCGCGTGCGCGGGCCGACATGCCCCTTCTCTCCGATCTCCGGACGGCGCTGCCGCACCTGCGGATCGTGTTGGACCGCATCGAACGCGGCGAGCCCGAGGGCGGCAGCGAGGCGACCGAGCCGGTATTCGATCCCGCCACTCCCCCCGCGACCGGGGAACGCGTGCCGTGCGCCTCCGGTGGCGGGCCCCCGCCACTGGCGATCGACGTCCAGCTCGTGACCTCGTGGCTCGTGCACTTCATCCGGGACGAGCTCGGTCGGCGCGGGTTCACGAAGGCGGTGGTTGGCCTGTCTGGTGGCGTCGATTCCGCGGTGACCGCATTCCTGGCGGCGCAGGCGTTGGGCGCGGAGAACGTCGTCGGCGTCCGCATGCCCTACCGAACATCGAATCCGGAAAGCCTGACCCACGCCGGGTTCGTCATCGATGCGTTGGGGATCACCACGCGAACGGTCGACATCTCTCCATCGGTCGATGCCTACTTCGCCCAGGAGCCGGATGCCGACCCCGCCCGGCGCGGCAACGTCATGGCGCGGATGCGGATGATCACGCTGTTCGATCTCTCCGCGCGGCATACCGCGCTGCCACTGGGGACCGGCAACAAGACGGAACGCCTCTTCGGCTATTTCACCTGGCACGGGGACGACGCGCCCCCCGTCAATCCGCTCGGCGATCTATTCAAGTCGCAGGTGTGGGCCCTCGCGCGGCATCTGGGCGTGCCGGACGCCATCGTGTCGAAACCGGCGACGGCGGATCTCATCGCCGACCAGACCGACGAAGGGGATCTCGGGATCAGCTACGCGAAGGCCGACGCGATCCTGAACTGGCTGCTTGCCGGATATGCGCCCGCGGAGCTTGCGGCGCGCGGCTTCGATGCCGCGGAGGTGACGCTGGTGCACGACCGCCTCGAGAGCACGCACTGGAAGCGGCGCCTGCCCACGGTGGCGCTGCTCAGCCCGACGGCGATCGGCGAGTCGTATCTGCGCCCGGTGGACTACTAGGCAGGAGAAAGAAAAAAGGAGAGAGGCGAAACCGGTCGCCCCTCTCCCTTCTCCTCTCTTCTATCTCCTCTCTAGGAGGCGATAGCCTCCTCCGCTTCCTCCATCACGGTCTTCCGCGTCATGACTGGACGCTGAGGCCGCAACAGCGCGACGGCGAAGACCTCATCCAGCGTCTCGACCGGATGGAAGGACAGCGCAGTCCGAACATCGTCCGGGATATCCTCGAGATCGGCTTCGTTCGCCTTCGGAAGCACGATCGTCGTGATCCCCGCCCGATGCGCGCCCAACACCTTCTCCTTGAGCCCACCGATCGGCAGCACGCGGCCGCGGAGGGTGATCTCCCCCGTCATCGCGACATCCTTGCGGACCGGACGCCCCGACATCGCGCTCACGAGCGCGGTCGCCATCGTGACACCCGCCGACGGACCATCCTTCGGAATCGCACCGGCCGGGACGTGCACGTGCACCTCGATCGACCCGAGACGGTCCTCCGGGATGCGCAACCGCGACGCGTGCGTTTCCGCATACGTCAGGGCCGCACGCGCCGACTCCTTCATGACGTCGCCCAGCTGCCCCGTGAGGATCAGGGACACGGTGCCCAACCCGCTCACCTGCTCCCGATCCGTGCCGGCCTCGGTGGGAGACGGTCCGTACAACCGCCGGATCGCCGCCTCGACGAACATGATGTCGCCGCCCATCGGGGTGTAGAACATCCCGGTGGCGACACCCACCTCGTTCTGCTCGTTCGCCCGTTCCGGGTGCACCCTCGGCCGTCCCAGCAGCTCGCGCACATCGGCCGCGGTGATCTCGAGATCGGTCGCCTCACCGGTGGCGACCTTGCGCGCCATCTTCCGCGCGACCGCTCCGACCTGCCGCTCGAGCTGCCGCACACCGCTCTCGCGCGTGTACTGCGAGATGATCGCCATCACCGCTTCGTCGGTGAACGTGAGTGCTTTCCCCCCCAACCCCGACTCTTCCAACTGCCGCGGGATCAGGTATTTCTTCCCGATCTCGGCTTTCTCCCGCTCCGTGTACCCCGCAAAATCGACCACTTCCATCCGGTCGAGCAGCGGACCCGGGATGCTCTGAAGGAAGTTCGCCGTCGCGATGAAGAGCACCTCGCTCAGGTCGAACGGCACGCCAAGATAGTGATCCGTAAACGTGTCGTTCTGGGCCGGGTCGAGGACTTCCAGCAGCGCCGATGCCGGATCCCCCTGGAACGACGTGCCGAGCTTGTCGACCTCGTCGAGCAGGAAGATCGGATTCTTCGTCCCCGCCTGCTTGATCCCCTGGACGATGCGACCGGGCATCGCGCCGACGTACGTGCGCCGGTGTCCGCGGATGTCCGCCTCGTCCCGCGCGCCACCCAGCGCGACGCGGACGTACTCCCGCCCGAGCGAGCGCGCGATCGATTTCGCGATCGACGTCTTGCCGACACCCGGCGGCCCCACGAACAGCAGGATCGGGCCACGCGCCATCGCGCGCGACTTCGCCTCACGCGAATCGGTGATCGGCTTGTTCTCCTGCTCACCGGTCGCGAGTGACGGCGTCGCGTCATCCTTCGCCGGGCGCAGCTTCGCGGCGGGCACTTCCCCCTCCGCCTCGACTTCATCGGCCAGCTCCTTCGCGCGCAGCTGCCGCACCGCGAGGAATTCCAGCACCCGGTCCTTCACGTCGCCCAGGCCGTAGTGGTCCTCGTCGAGGACCTGCTCCGCCCGCTTGAGATCGAGCGCATCATCGGAGCGCGTGTTCCACGGCAGCTCCGCGATCCACTCGAGGTACGTGCGGATGACCTGCGCTTCCATCGACTCGCGTCCCGCGCGCTCCAGGCGCCCCAGCTCGCGCTCGACCTCCGCGCGCGCCTCCTTCGGAAGCTCGAGCTTCATGAGCTTGTCGCGCAGCTCCGTCACTTCCCGGCTGGAGTCGTCGTCGCCCAACTCTTTCTGGATCGCCTTGAGCTGCTCGCGCAGATACATCTCGCGCTGGCGTTCCCCGAGCTCCTCCTGCACCTGCGACTTGATCTCCTCCTGGGCCTCGAGCAAGCCGATCTGCCGCTGGACGTGCACGAGCACACGGCGCAGCCGCTCCTCGACGCTCAACGTCTCGAGCAACCCCTGCTTCTCCGCGACGCTGAGCTCGATGTAGCCCGCCACCAGATCGGCGAACCGTCCCGGCTCCGTGACCGAGTCGAGCACCTGCCGTACGACCTCTTCCGGAAGGCCGCGCTTTTCCCCCAGCTCGGCTGCCCGCTCGCGCAATTCCTTGTGCAGAGCTTCGAATGCCGCATCGTGCTCGTCGAGGGGACTCATCTCCTCGGTCGGGATCACGACCGCCGCCATGTACCCCTCGGCTGTCGTGTACTGCAAAGCCGTCGCGCGCTGCTCCCCCTGCAGCAGCAGCTGCACGCCGCCCAGGCCGCGCTGGATCTGCCCGATCCGCGCGATGACCCCCATCGTGTACAGAATGTCCGGGGTCGGCTCGTCGCTGTTTTCACGCTGCGCGACCGCGAAGACGAGACGCTCCTGCTTGAGCGCCGCCTCGATCGCGCGCAAAGTCCCCGGCCGGCCGGCCGCAACCGGCGCCGCGCTTCCGGGGAAGATCGCCGTGCCGCGCAGCGGCAGGACGGGCAATGTCTGGCGTTCCGCCATGATCTATATACCTACACGAAAACGTGATGGGCGCGAGGTCGGACGTCGATCCCGCTAACATTCTGACAAATCCGGGAGGCGATCGATACGTTCATGCCCCCGCGTACCTCTCCACGTGGCCTAAACATGCGTTTGTCGCCCACCCTCGCCGCCCGCCGCGGATTCGTTGTCCAACTCGTTGTCCAGCTCGTTGTCCAGGTCGCTGCCGCGGGTGGTCTCGGCGTCCACGCGGCATGGCCACAGGCCGCACCGCCCGTGCCACAAGCGGTACCACAAGCCGTACCCCCTGCGGTACCCCCAGCGGTACCCCATGTGCCGACACCAGCCGTCGTTCGGGGGCTCTACGTCAACCGGTGGGCCGCGCTGAGCGACAAGATGTGGGCGCTCATCCGCGTGGCCGAGACCACGGAGGTGAACGCGCTGGTCATCGACGTCAAGGACGATCGCGGCCTGCTGCTCTATCGCTCGGATGTCGCGCTCGCCCGCGAGATCGGCGCGGACACCGTATCACCGATGCGCGGCACACGCGTCCGCGCGCTCCTCGATACCATGCGCGCGCATGGCGTGTACCCGATCGCGCGGATCGTCGTCGCCAAGGATCCCCTCCTGGCCACGCACAAGACGGAGTGGGGGATTCGCAAGCGGGCGGACACGTCGGAGCTGTGGCACGACCACCAGGGACGGCCCTGGCTCGACCCCACGCAGCGCGGTGTCTGGCAGTACGCGGTCGACATCGCGCGCGAGGCGATCGCACTCGGTTTCTCGGAAATCCAATTCGACTACGTGCGCTTCCCCGATGACAAACGCCTCGTGACGGACGCGGTTTTCCCGCTCGCCCGGGGGCGCAAGCGGGCCGAGGTGATCCACGATCAGCTGGCGTTCGCGCACACTGCGCTCAAACCGCTGGGCGTGCCCCTGGCCATCGATGTCTTCGGATTGACGGCGTCGGACTCGACCGACATGGGGATCGGGCAGCGCTGGGAAGCGTTCGTGGGCGAGGCGGATATCGTGCAGCCCATGAGTTATCCCTCGCACTACGCCGCCGGCACGTACCACCTGGCGCATCCGAATGCCCATCCGTATGACGTGGTGTCGCATACGCTCGAGGATGCCGCGCGCCGGAGCGCCGCCGTGTCGGGCGCCGCGCTGGTGCGCCCCTGGTACCAGGACTTCACGCTGGGCCCACCGCACTACGGCGCGACGCAGTTACGGGCGCAGATTCAGGCGGGATATGACAAGGGGATCATGAGCTGGCTTCTGTGGAACCCGGGCAGCCGATACACGCTGGGCGCGCTGCAGCCGAGGAGCGCGCTCGAGCTCGCGATTGGAAAGGCGGGGCATGACTCGACGCCGAGGACTCCGTAAATGGGGATCCCATAATGCAGATCATCCTGCTCGGGACCGCGGCCGGCGGCGGCTTTCCCCAGTGGAACTGCTGGTGTCCGACCTGCCGCGTCGCGCGCACCGATCCGTCCCGCGCGCGTCCCCGCACGCAGTCGTCGATCGCCGTGCGCGCGGAAGGATTCGGGTGGTTTCTCTGCAACGCGTCGCCCGACGTGCGGGAGCAGATCGCGCATCTGCCCGCGGCGGACCTCGCGCCTGCGCCGGGTGCCGTGCGCCACGTGCCGATCGAAGGGGTCGTCCTCACGGATGCGGAGCTCGATCACACGGTGGGGATCGCATTGCTGCGCGAAGCGCGCGAGCTCACGGTGTACGCAACCGAGATCGTCGAGCGAATCCTCACGGATGATAGCCGGCTCTTGCCCACAACCCGGGCGTTCGCCGATGTGCACGTGGAGCGCCTGACCCTCGATCGCCCGACGGCCCTGCACGATCGCGCGGGGAAGCCCGCCGGACTCACGGTGGAGCCCTTCGCCGTTCGAGGGGACCCGCCGCGGTTTGCGAGCGACGAACGAGATCAGCCCGGGCACACGGTCGGCGTGTTGCTCCGCGAGACCGCCACCGGCAAGACCGCCGCGTTCGTGCCCGGTGCGGGCGCGCTCGATGACGCGCTTCTCGGCCGCCTCACCGGTGTCGATCTGCTCCTCTTCGATGGGACCTGCTGGACGGACGCGGAGCTCGTCGGTCTGGGGATCTCGCCCTCGATGGCGCGCGACATGGGACACGTCCCCGTCAGCGGACTGGGGGGCAGTCTCGAGAAGCTGCGCGCGCTGGCTCCAACCCGGCGTGTGTATACGCACATCAACAACTCGAACCCCATGCTGATCGAGGACGGCCCCGAGCGGCGCGCGGTCGAGGCGGCCGGGATCACCGTCGGCATGGACGGGATGCGC
>PLLD01000004.1 GCA_003141205.1 Gemmatimonadota bacterium | reverse complement strand
GTCGGCGGGGGCGCGCTCGATCTGCATGAGGCATTCGCGGCCGCAGGATTGCTTCTCCGGCCAGCGCGAGCAGTCCGACAACGAGAAGGGCTGGCCGAGCGTCGCGCGTGCCGCGTGGATGTCCACGGCGGCTGGCGCCTTCGTTTCGGGGCACTCGACGAGCCGGGTCCCTCGGAGCGCGAAGTAGCGGCGGCCGAGCCACGCGGCCAGGGCCGCGACTGCGGCGACGACGAGCGCCGAAAGCACCCGGATCATCGGCTTCTCCTGTCAAGACCTGGCCTCACGACCGGTATACAACGGCGGCCGCTCGGACACAAGGGTGTAAGATCGCGGGTCGCATGAACCCCACCCGAACCGTCGCGCCAGGCGATCGTCCTTACGGAAATCCACGCGGCACCAGATCGGTCGTGATGGCCCGCCACGGCATGATCGCGACGAGTCAGCCGCTGGCATCGTCGGCCGGTCTCACTGTGCTCCGCCGCGGCGGCAATGCCGTGGACGCGGCGGTAACGGCGGCCGCGGTCCTCGCGGTCGTGGAACCGACGATGACGGGTGTCGGAGGGGATCTTTTCGCGATTGTGTACGACAGCCATGCGNNAACGCGAGCGGACGAACGGGGCGGGCGGCCTCGTACGACGCGCTGCGACGAGCCGGGCACAACCGCGTACCGGCCCGAGGCGCGCTGTCGGTCACGGTCCCCGGCGCGGTGGACGGATGGTCCGAGCTGCTGGCGCGTCATGGGACGATCACGCTCGAGCAGGCAGTGCAACCCGCTATCGGGTACGCCCGAGACGGCTTCCCGGTTTGCGAGATCGTGGCGGGCCAGTGGCAGGGCGTCGAGCCGGTGCTGGCGGAACACGCCGCGGCGGCGGCGGTCTTCCTGCCCGGCGGGCGCGCGCCGCGNNCCAGGCAATCGCCGACGGCGGGCGCGACGCGTTCTACCGCGGACCGCTCGCGCGCGCCATCTGCGGTCATCTCCGTTCGTGCGGAGGGCTGGTTGGCGAAGAGGATTTCGCCTCCTGCCGCGCGGACTGGGTCGAGCCGCTTCACACGACGTTCCGTGGCTGCGAGGTACACGAACTTCCACCGAACACCCAGGGATTCGTCGTCCTCGAAATGCTCAANNCTGCCCACGTCGATCCCGAGGTCCTCGCGGCGATGACCTCGAAGGACTACGCCGCCGATCGATGCCGCGCGATCGACCCGGCGCGGGCAGCGCGCATCGTCCGGGCCGGGCACATCGGGCGGCAGCCGGGCGCGGCCTTCGGACCCGAGCCTCCGCCCACGGGCGCTGGTGACACGGTGTATCTCACGGCAGTCGACGGCGAAGGACAGGCCGTCTCGCTCATCCAGTCGTTGTTCGAGTCATTCGGCTCGGCGGTGGTTCCGCCCGGGACCGGTATCGTGTTGCACAACCGGGGCAGCCTCTTCGTCCTCGATCCCCGGCACCCGAATCATCTGGGCCCCGCCAAGCGGCCGCTCCACACGCTGATTCCGGCCATGGTGCTGCGCGATGGCCGGCCCTTCCTGTCGTTCGGCGTGATGGGTGGCGATCTCCAGCCTCAAGGCCACGTGCAGGTGCTGATGAACCTGCTGGAGTTCGGGATGAACGTCCAGGAGGCCGGCGAGGCTGCGCGCATCCGACATTCACCGGACGGCGTCGCCGTCGAATCGGGAATCGGGGAGGACGTGCGCGCGGCTCTCGCGGCGCGCGGCCACCGCGTGATCGAGTCCCCCGGCGTCTTTGGCGGCTTCCAGGGCATCCTGATCGATCAGGATTCTGGTGTGCTGATGGGCGGCTCCGACCCGCGCAAGGACGGCCTCGCGATCGGATTCTGATCGCGGGCCCACGTACAACCACGGAGGTCATCGGGCCGTTGTCGTCGGGATGGGATCGTCCTCGCCGGTGGTGGGGTAGGATCATGGAGACGATGGAGGATCGATGACGCTGATGTTCCGCTTCCTCACCGAGCAGGACGTCCGCGAGATGCTGCCCGCGTCCGAATTCCCGGCGCTCGTCGACCTCATGGCCGGGACGCTCGCGGACTTCTCCGCGAACCGCGCGACCCAGCCCGTGCGGACCGCGCTCCCGGTCGGCCCACCCGGGCAGTATCTCGGCCTGATGCCTGCGCTGCTCTCCGCGGGCGGCGCACTCGGGGCGAAGCTGGTCAGCGTCGTGCCGTCCAATGCCCTTCGAGGTCTCTCGAGCCACATCGGGATCATCGTGCTGTTCGACCCCGAGACCGGCGCCCTGCGCGCCGTCATGGATGCGCGCTACATCACCGAGGTCAGGACCGCGGCCGTCTCCGCTGTCTCGGTGCGCCACATGGCGCGCCCTGACGCCACGCGCCTGGGCGTGATCGGCGCGGGCGTCCAGGCCCGCAGCCACGTCGAGGTCTTTGCCGCGGTCCGGCCGCTCTCCCGGGTCAGGGTCTGGAGCCCTGACCCGACCGAGGTCGATGCGTTCGTGCGTGACGTGTCGGGACGCCTGGCGCTCGATGTCGGCGCGGCCGGGTCCGCCGAACAGGCGCTGCTCGACGCCGACCTTGTGGTGCTGGCGACATCGTCCGATCGGCCGGTCGTGCGGAGCGAGTGGATTGCCGACGGGACGCACGTCGTGTCGGTCGGCGCCTGCCGGCCGCACCAGCGCGAGATGGATCCGCGCCTGGTCGCGCGCAGCCGGCTCATCGTCGATTCGATCGCCGCGGCCGTCGTGGAGTCTGGCGACATCGTCATGGGCATCGCGGAAGGCTGGTTCGGCCGCGAACACGTGGTGGGCGAGCTTGGAGGGGTCGCCGCCGGCCTCGTTCAAGGCAGGGCGGCGCCTGGCGAGGTCACGATCTTCAAGTCGCTCGGGCTCGCGGTCGAGGACGTCCCGGCCGCCGACCTGGCCGCCCGGCGCGCGGACGCGCAGCGGCTCGGCCTCGAGTTCGCGCTCGAAAGGTAGAATGACTGCATGCGCGCCACGCGACTTGCCGCGCTCGTCCTGACCGCCGGACTCGTTTCCGGTGCCGCGCTCGACGCCAGCGAGCGCTCCGCCGCGCTGCGGCGCGAGGCCTATGACGCCGCGTACAACATGGATCACGAGCGCGCCGGCGAGCTGTTCCGTCAGGCGATCGCCGCCGACCAGAACGATGCCGCCGCGCAGCGCGGCGCGGCCGCCGTCACCTGGTTGCGCGTGCTCTTCCTTCGCGGCACGGTGCTGGCCGAGGACTATTCCGGACACATCAGGCGTTCGTCCGACCTGCAGATGCCGGTGCCGGCGCTCGACACGGCGTTCCTCCGGGACATCGATCGCGCGATCGCGCTCGGAGAGAAGGCGGTTGCGCAGCACTACAACGANNACCGGACTCGGGCTCTATGCGTCCTATACCGGGACGGTGGAAGGTCGGATCTTCGCCGCCATGAAGCTGGCGAGGCGATCGTTCAGCGAGAACGAGATGGTGCTCGAGCTCGATCCGCGGCGGAAGGACGCGGGGCTCGTTCTCGGCACCTACCGTTACCTCGTCTCGACCCTGCCCATGCCGGTCCGCTGGATGGCGTACATCGTCGGTTTCGGCGGCGGAAAGAAAGAAGGCATCCGGCTCATCGAGGGCGCCGCCGGGCATCCGAGCGATGTCCAGCCGGACGCGAAACTCGCGCTGGTGCTGCTCTACAACCGCGAGCACCGGGGTGCGGAGGCGGTCGCCGTCGTTCGCGTGCTCGAACGATCCTACCCGCGCAATCGTCTCCTGGTACTGGAGGAGGCGAGCACGCTGCTTCGGGACAAGCGCCCGGGCGAGGCGGAGCAGGTGCTCGACGATGGGATCGCGCGCCTCCGGCAGGATCCGCGGGAGCGCATGCCCGGTGAAGAGGGCCGCTGGCACTACAAGCGGGGAATGGCGGGTCTCCTGACGGGCAAGCTGAACGGAGCCGAGGAAGACCTGACGCTGGCGCTCGGCGCGAAGGATGTCCGCGGGTGGGTGCTCGCACGCATCCACGTCGAGCTCGGCAAACTGGCCGATCTGCGCGGCGACCGGGGGAGGGCGCAGAACGAATACCGCACCGCGCTGTCGATCACGACGACGTCGAGCGACGTCGAAGCCGAGAGCGACGCAAGGCGACTGCTTGCGCAGCCTTACAGACAATAGACACTCGAACCATGGCAGCCAGGAAGTGGATCCCGATCGTCGTCGGCCTCGTGATCTTCGTGATGGTGGTCGGCGCCGGTCTGGTCGGAGGCCTGATCTACGTCGTCACCCGCCAGGTCAACGTGCAGACGATGTCGGCGTCGGGCGGCCAGGAGGAATTCGACCGGCTTCTCGCGAGCATGGCGGGCCAGAAGCCGTTCATCGAACTGCCCGCGCCCGACTCGGACGGGGAGATCGTCGTCCACCGCGAGCTCGAAACGAAGGAGCCCGGCTCCATTTCTACGCTTCACATCCGCGTGTGGTCGCCCCGCGAGAAGAAGCTGGTGCAGGTCGATCTGCCGTTCTGGATGATGCGGCTCACCGGCAACAAGCCGATCACCCTCAACGCGGGGTC
>PLLD01000338.1 GCA_003141205.1 Gemmatimonadota bacterium | reverse complement strand
GCTCGCCGAGGCGCACGCCATCGACATGGAGGAGGCGATCCGCACATCGACGAGCCCGTTGCGGGACCTGATCGGCGTCGGGTGATCGACTCGCCCACGCCGCCCGCGGCTCGGGGCGCCTAGCCGCCCGATCGCGCCGTTGGCAGCGTGATCGTCGTTCGGCCCCCCTCTTCCGTCACAGTGCCGCCGTTGGCGGCGATGAGCCGCCGAGCCAGCGCCTCGTCGGCGCCGCTGCCCGCCGGTCCGCCATGAGTCACGATGATGCGCACGCTATCGCCGATACCAGCGGCGGAGATCGTGACGTGGCTTCCGGCCGGGAGAGCGCGCACCCGCTCGGCCAGCAGCAGCCCGCCCGCTTCCTGCAGACGCGCCCGATCGCCCAGGATACGAGGGAGCGCGGGCGCGATATCGGTCGTCACTTCGACGCCGGCCGCCGTGCAATCGGCATTCAGGCCCGGGAGCAACGACGTAATCAGGTCGGCCGCGGGGATGGCATCGCGCCGCAGCGCGATCGCGCCCCGGTCGATGTCGACGATCGTGCGCAGCCGACGGAGGCACGCATCCGCGCGCTCGGCCGCCGTCCGGGCCGCGCCGAGCATCTCCTCCTGATTCTCATTCAACTCGCCGAACCGATTGTCGAGCAGGATGTGCAGCGGGAGGCGGATCTCATCGAGCTGCCGCCGAACGTCGTCCGTCGCCTGCGCGAGAAGACCGGCGTACTCGGCCACCCGCCGCTCCGCGTCCGCCACTGCCGAGACGGCGCTGTCGGCGCCCCCGGCAACGACGGAACCCGCGACGCCGGAAGCGGTCACCGTTCCTCCGTTGGAAGCGCGACCACGAGGAGGTCGACGCCGCGAGCCGTCCGCGTCAGCCGCTCGATGACGGATCCGCGCCACGCGCGATGCCAGCGAGACCGGTTGCTTTGGCCCACAATGAGCAGCGTCACGCCCCGCTCCCGGGCGAAGCGGACCAGCTCCGCCGTGACGTCCGTCCCGACGAGCTTGACCACCTCGGCCCCCAGGGCCTGCGCCCGTTGGATATTGTCGACAAGCCGCCGCTGGACCGTGGCATCGATGCGGTCCGCGCTCTCCTCGGGGAGCTGAACGTAGACGCAGAACCAATCGGTGTTCAGTCGGCCCGCGATCCGGCTGGCCTTGCGGAGGAGGGCCGCCGCGTAGGGCGTGTCGCTCGCCATCGCGACCATGACGCGGTCGACGGTCTTCGAACGCTCGGCGCCCGCCCCGCCCCCCTCCCGGCGCACGATTTGCTCGCGGGCCCGGTCGACGGAGCTCGCGACTTCGCGCAGCGCGAGCTCGCGAAGCGTCGTCAGGTTCTCTTCGGTGAAGAAGTTCGCCAGTGCGGCCGCGACCTTGTCCTGCGGGTAGATCTTCCCCTCGGTGAGCCGTTGCCGCAGGTCCTGGGCCGAGATGTCGAGATTGACCACCTGGTCCGCCGCCCCGACGATCCAGTCGGGGACCGTCTCACGCACCGTAACGCCGAGGGTTCCCGCGAGGACGTCGTTGAGCGATTCGAGGTGCTGCACGTTCACGGCGGAGATGACGTTGATCCCCGCGTCCAGGATCTCGATGACGTCCTCCCAGCGCTTCGGGTGACGCGACCCCGGAACATTGGTGTGCGCGAGTTCGTCGACGACGACGACCTGCGGGCCGCGGGCGAGGACCGCGTCGACATCCATCTCCTCGAGCGTGACCCCGCGATACTCGATCCGGCGGCGCGGCACGACCTCGAGATCGCCGACCTGCAGGTCGGTCTCCGCGCGCCCGTGCGTCTCCACGAAGCCGACGACCACATCGATCCCTCGCCGCCCCAGCTCATGCGCCTCGTTCAGCATGCGATACGTCTTGCCCACACCGGCCGCCGAACCGATGTACAGCTTGAGCTTCCCGCGCTCGTGCTGGCGAACCAGCGCGAGAAAATCGGTGACGCCCGCCTTGGAATCGCCGAGCTGCGGCGCACCCCCGGCTCCGGTCGTCCTCGCCATTCAGTAGATATACGTCGTGGCGAGGGAGAGAGTGACCTGGCTGTTCTGGGTGCCGTAGAGGGCGAGGTTCGAGTGGTCGTAGCGCACCTCGGGGCGCACGAGCGCATTGCGCCACACCTTAAGGTTGAGCGTCGCCGTCGCGCTTCCGAACTGATGCGCGATCCCCGGCACGGTCTCAAAGACGGGGAAGAATACCCCGTTGCTCCGCACCCCTTGGCGGTCATCCACATAATCCACCCGCAGCGCCAGCCCCACGGGTGTGGAGAGATCGACGGTCACCCACCCCCCCAGGGCGTACCAGTCGGCGGCGTTGAGTGCCCCGGTCGTGCTGTCCGGGACGAGCCCGGCCTCCCGCCCATAGTCCCCCTGCACCCAGGCATTGAGGCTCGACGTGAGCTTCCGCCAGAGCAGGACCTCCACGCCCGAGCGCAACGCGCTGCTATTCGCCTCTTCGGGGCCCACGTACCCCACGAGCCCGATCGAGCTCAACGTGTCGGGGTAGACCCCCACGCGCCCCATGAACGACTTCCCCGTGTTGTTGTCCTGCACGAGGTCCCAGCCATTGATGAGCCGGAGCTGCATATCGAGGTGGGGGTTGAACTTGTACTCCACACTGAGTCCCGTCGCGGTGTAGTTCTCGACGTAGATGAACTGGTTCCCCTCCGACCAGTTCGGGTTCACCGGGTCCTCGATCACCTCGAGCCC
>PLLD01000208.1 GCA_003141205.1 Gemmatimonadota bacterium | reverse complement strand
GCGCCCTTCTCGTGGCCGAACAACTCGTTCTCGAGGATCTCCTTGGGCAACGCGGCGCAGTTGAGCGCGAAAAAAGGCCCGGCTGCGCGCTCGCTCTTATGGTGCAGCGCCCGCGCGACCAACTCCTTCCCCGTCCCCGACTCTCCCAGGACCAGCACGCTGGCCGTGGACGGCGCGACCGCTTCGATCACCGAGTACACCTCCCGCATCACGTCCGATGATCCGATCATCTCCGCGTAGTGCGTAAGCTCCGCGATCTGCGACGTGAGCTCGCGATTCCGCTGCTTGACCGCGAAGGCCTCCAGCGCCTTCGGGACCAGCGCCTTGAGACGATGCAATTTCGCGGCCGTGAGCGGCTTCTCGATGTAGTCGTACGCGCCCGTCTGCATCGCCTCGACCGCCGAGCCGACGCTCGCCTGCCCCGTCACGATGATGCATTCGGCCGGGATCGCTCGCTGCTGGAGCGCCTTGAGCAGCGCGATGCCGTCCACCTTGGGCATCCGGAGATCGGCCAGCACCAACCCGAACGGCTCCGCTTCGAGCTTCGCCAGGGCGTCCTCGCCGTCCGCCACGACGGCGACTTCGTAGCCCATCTCTGTCAGAATCACCTGGAGTCCTTCCGTAATCGCGGGCTCGTCATCCGCAATCAGGATCTTTCCGAGCGGCGGGGGCGCAGGCGGCTTCGGAGGGAGCGCGGGGCGCGCCGCCGTGGCCGGTGCCGCCGGGGGGATCGCGGACGCGTCGCGACCGGCATCGGCGACCTGCACGCCGCATCGAACGGCCACCTCGCACTGGCGCGATGCTGCCTCGAGCAGCCGCCGGGCCGTGCCGTCGCCCCCGTGCGCGTCCAGGTGCACGCGGAGCGCCTCCAGGCTGACGGCTACGCCGTGCAGCGCATCCCGGAGATCGTGTGCAAACGATGCGTCGGCTGACGCCTGTGGTGCCGCGCGGCGCGGCGTGGCGGTCCCCGTCACGGAAGACGTCGACCGGTCAATCGCTGAGGTCCGTATCGTCCGGCGCGACGGCCCCGTCTGCCGAGCCGACAGATGCGTTGGGCCGGTGCATCTCGGGAGGGCTCACGTGCCGGGCCACCGCCGCCGCTGTCCCACCGACAGCGAGTTGGGAGAACAGAAAGGCGAACTTGTCGTCATATGCCTGCGCCAGCGCCTCCTTCGCCTCCGACTCCATGTCCCACAACGCGCGCTTGAACGGCCCGAGGGCCTTCTTCCGCGTCTTGTAGTAGAACTGCTCGTCGGTATCGCTCGGCTTGCGCTCGTCCTTCGCCTGCACCCGGAGCCACGCATAGATCTCGTCGCGCAGAGCGACGGGCAGATGGTCGAACAGCATGTTCTGGAAATTGGTCGCGAGGTGAATCTCGGCCGTCTCGGTGCGCGGAAAATTGTGGAACGCCGCGTCGGGCAGCGTCGATGCCCCGTGCTGCACCGCACCCGCCAACCCGTAGTCGTCGCGCGCCACCTGCGAGAGCCGTCCGAGGGTCTCGAGGTCGAGCTTCACATCGGCGATCCCGCCATCCGGCAGCACGACGCCGCCGTGCGATGTGCCTGACTGTACGCTGATCTTGGACAGTCCGGGCGTCCCGTCCGGCAGGCGCGCGCCGAGCGCGCCACGCAGCCCATCCATATAGGCGCGGAGCTCCGCGACCGTGCTGTTCTGCGTCCCGACCTCGCCGATCTCGCCGCCGAGCGAGATGGTGACCCCGGCCGGCTCGAGCTCCCGAACGAATGCCATGATGTCCGCACCGACTTCGTAGTTGAGTCGCTGCTGCTCGGGGATCCCCTCGCGCTGGAGATCGACGAGCGTGGATGTATCCACATCGATGTTATAGAAACCGGCGCCGACCGCCTCGCGCGCGAGCTGCAGCACCGCGTCGACCTCGGGGCGCGGGTCCGCCGCGTATTTCTTGGGGTTGATCTGGAAATGATCTCCCTGGATGAACACGGGACCGCGAAACCCTTCGCGCAGCGCGGCGGCGAGGATCACCGCGACATACTCCGCTGGCCGCTGATCCGTGTATCCGATCTCCGACCGAGCGATCTCGCAGATGAACGCCCCGGCGTCGAGCCTCCGGGCCACGCGAAAGATCGAGCGGGCCGTGTCGTACGCCATGCCGCGAACGTTGATCGCGGGTACGGTGAACCCGTGAACGTCGCCACGGCCACGCGCCATGTAAAACGAGTGAATCGACGCCGGGCGGACTCCGACCGCTTGCCCGAGCTCCCAGATCAGCCAGCGAGCCTGGTGGCGGACCGCGTCGTCGCCAAAGACAGCGTCCCGGGCGAGGCGGTCCATGCGGTCGGACGCCAGAGCCGCCGCGCGACGAACGCGAACCCCCTGCGCGTCAACTTCGACCGCCGTACCAAAAGGTTGGGTGTACGGCGCCAATATCGTGCCCATCGTGGGCCCTAAGTTAACTCATAGCCCCCTTTAGCGCCCAGCCTGACGGGCCATTCGGCCCTCGGCCGGGCCGCCGTAACTCCGCACTAGGTCACTCGATACGCACCGTCAGTCCATCAAAGGCGGGCATGATTCCGGCGGGAAGCTCGGCCTCGAGATCCGCGTGGAAATTGTCGTGCGTGAGATGCGTCAGATACGTCCGGTCGGCGCCGAGCCCCTCGGCCGCGCGGATCGCCTCGGAAATGCTCAAGTGCGTCGGATGCTCGGTCCGAAACAGCGCGTTCAACACCAACACGCGTGCGCCGCGCAGGACGGAGGCCGCCTCTTGGGGAATCGATTTCGCGTCGGTGACGTAGGCCAGCGGACCGATGCGATAGCCAAAGACCGTCGCCGGCCCATGGGGGATCGCCACGGGCTGGACGAGCGCGTCACCGATTTGGACGGCATCGCCCGGCACGATGGCGCGGGCCTGACCCTCGGGCTTCGTCGTGCCCGGCAGTGGCCGCATCGACTCGTCGAAGATGTACGGAAAGCGCCGTGCGAGCCCCGCAAGCACCGCGGCCGAGCCATACATCGGCAGCGGTCCGTTGCGGCGCACCGAGATCGCGCGGATGTCGTCGAGCCCGTGCGTGTGATCGGCGTGCTCGTGGGTGAAGAGCACGGCATCTATCCGATCGATCCCGTTCGCGATGAGCTGGCCGCGCAGCTCGGGCGGCGTGTCGATGAGCAGGCGTGTCCCCGTGTCAGTCTCGACCACCGCACCCACACGAGTCCGCTTGTCTCTCGGGTCGGCCGAGTGGCACACGGCGCACTGGCAGCCGATCTGGGGCACACCGAAGCTCGTGCCCGTTCCGAGGAATATGAGCTTCACCGGCTCCTCAGGAGGGGCTCTTCAGGTGGCGGCCCGCCACAACACTAGATGAGCTCGACCCGGAGCACGTTTGTCGTTCCCGGCACATCGAAGGGCACGCCCGCGGTCACGAGCACGCGGTCGCCCGGCTGGGCGAGCCCCTTCTCGAGCACGGCCGCGCGCGCGAGCGCCACCATCGCGTCGTACGTCCCCGCGTACTCGACGAGGTGGGGGATGACCCCCCAGACGAGCGCGAGCTGGCGGTAGGTGCGCGCGTCATGCGTCACGGCCAGGATCGGCACCCCCGGACGGTGCGACGCGATGATCCGCGCGCTGAATCCGCTCTTGGTAAGCACGATGACGAGGGGGGTCGCGATCATGCGCGCCGCGGCCACCGTCGCGGCGGCGATCGCCTCTTCCGTTGTCGCCGCTTCAGTTGGATCGTCCGCCCCCCGCTCTCGACGCTCCTCGGTCACCCGCCCGGGCGCGCGCGACAAGGGATGCGCCTCGACCTCGGTCACAATGCGCCGCATCGCCTCGACCGCGAGCCGGGGAAAGGCGCCTGCGGCGGTCTCGGCCGAGAGCATCACCGCGTCGGTGCCGTCCCAGATCGCGTTCGCGACATCGCTCGCCTCGGCGCGTGTCGGCCGGGCGTGCTCGACCATGGACTCGAGCATCTGCGTCGCGGTGATGACCGGGCGCCCGGCCAGATTCGAGAGGCGAATGATCCGCTTCTGCGCGACCGGTACTTCCTCGAAGGGGAGCTCGACGCCGAGATCGCCGCGCGCGACCATGACGCCGTCGGCGTTCTCGAGGATCTCCTCGATGCTGTGCAGCGCGGCGTCCTTCTCGATCTTCGCGACCACGAGGAGTGAGCGCGGAATCAGCGCACGCAGCTCGGCGATATCGGCGCCGCGCCGCACGAAGCTGAGGGCGAGGTAGTCGAGATCGCGCTCGACTGCGAAGGCGATGTCGGCCCGGTCCTTGGCCGTAATGCTGGGCGCCGACACCTGAACGCCCGGAAGATTCATCCCCTTGTGGCTCTTGAGGTGGCCACCGTGCACAACGCGGGCGTACACTCGCGGGCGGACGGTATCGAGAACCATGAGCTCGATGAGACCGTCGTCCACGAGGATCCGGTCGCCCGCGTGGACATCGTCGGCCAGTGCGGCGTACGTAATCGGGACTTCAGAGTCGCGGGCGATCCCCTCGGGGGTCAGGATGATGTCGTTCCCGGGAGCGAGCACGCGCGGCGTGGCGAGCTCTCCGATCCGGATCCGTGGCCCCTGCAGGTCACCCAGAATTGCGACCGGGACGTCGCGCGCGATCGCGGCCGCACGCACCGCAGCGATCACGGCCGCGTGCTGCTCGTGAGTCCCGTGCGAGAAGTTGATGCGCGCGACGTTCATCCCCGCGTCGAGGAGGTCGCCGATCACAGCCGGCGTCTCGCTCGCCGGACCCAGGGTGCACACGATCTTCGCGCGGGGGCGCGCGCGGATCGGACGGGACATCGATGGGGCGGAAGGTGCAGCGGCGGGAAGCGTAGCCACGCGAGTGAAGCTTAACGCGCCGAGGCGGGAGCCTACAACACAATCGCGTAACGCCCCGACCATCACGCCGCCGACCGCGAACATCACAATGCGATTTCGGCCCTTAACGGGGGCGGTATGCGGCCGTCCTCCACGCAGCCAATCCGCCGGCGGCGCTGGATGCGCCCGGGTCGGGGATGTTCACAGGCACGAGACCAGGCCGGCGTTCTGGCCGAACATAGTAGCTCCCTATCGTGCAAGCGGTATCCAAGCCGTATCCAAGCGGTATCAATGAGCCGTATCAACGAGCCGGCGGAGAATCCGCCGGCTCGTTGCGCTTGAAGGCGGCCTCCAGCTCGGCCACGAAGCGGTCCACCACCGCTCCCCGCTCGTCGCGGTCGAGGAGTGGATCGGCGCTCCACCGGATCACGCACGCCTCCAGCGTTCCCGCGACGCGGCTCGCGAGATCGTAGCCGTAGCTGCCCGCGGTCCCGTGCACGCGGTGCAGCTCCCGGCGCAACGCATCGAGCGTCTCCGGCGCGGTGGCCGCGGCGTTCAGCTCGCGCGCCATCCCACGCAGCAGCTCGAGCGTGTTCGTGAGCGTCCCGCGATAGCGCTCCTGGAGCGCGCGCAGAACGTCCGGCGGCAGGGCCGGGGCATCGTTGGCCGGCATGCTTACCCGTTGCGCCCGGGGATCGTGATCTCCATACTGCATTGGACGGTCCGATCGCACGCGGGTCACGACACCCCGCGGGCGCGACCTTGCCCATTTCTGCCGCTTGTGCGTATGCGTCTGCTCTGCGCCGACGACGATGAGGACATCCGCGCGATTCTGGAGCTCGCGCTCGGTCTCGACCCCGAGCTCGACGCGGAAATCGTCCCGTCCGGGTCGGAGGCCCTTCGGCGCGCGGCGGCGGGCCAGTACGATGCGATCCTGCTCGACGGCATGATGCCGGGGCTCGATGGCTACGAAACATGCCGGCGCCTCAAAGCCGACCCCGCCACCGCCCTCGTGCCGGTCGTTTTTCTCACCGCCAAGACCCAACGCAGCGAAACCGAACGGGCGCTCGCCCTTGGCGCCGTCGCCTGCCTGACCAAGCCGTTCGATCCGATGACGCTCGCGCGCGACCTGCGGGCCGCGCTGGGCTGGTAGCGCGAACGGTTCCGGGCCGACGGGGGCTACAACCGCTGCCCGCGTGCGGCGCCTACAGCCGCCGCACGAGGCGACCGAGCCCGAGAACCACGATCGCACCGAGCGTCGCCAGAGCGAGTGACCGCGGATCGAAATGCGCCGCCGTCACCGCGCCCCATCCGAGCCGGGTCCCGATGACGCCGCCCACGACGGCGCCGACGATCCCCAGGAGGATCGTGACGATACATCCGGAGGGATCGCGGCCCGGCATCAAGTACTTCGCCAGCGAGCCGGCCACGAGACCGAGCACGACCCAATGCAGCCACAGAGGCACGCGAGGAGGATGCGCGCGATTGCACCGGCCCCGCAATCCCGGTTAGGCTTCGACCAATGGCGACGCAGTCGAGCGGTGGGAGCGATCCGACCGCGCTGCAAGACGACGACGCGCTCGGCACGGCTTACGATGGGCGCCTCGTGCGCCGGCTTCTCGCCTACGTCCGGCCGTACGCGCCCCTCGTCATCGGTTCGGTCCTCTTTCTCTTCGGCGAAGGGGCGATCCAGCTCGTCGGCCCGCTGCTCACGCGGCGCGTGATCGACGTGGCGCTGCCGGCGCACGACTACGCGATGGTGCGGACGGCGGCCCTGCTCTTCGCCCTCGCGCTGCTGGGCCAGTTCGGCTGCTCCTACGGGGAAACGATCCTGACGAGTCTCCTGGGCCAGCGCATCATGCGCGACCTGCGGATCCAGCTGTTCGGGCATCTCCAGGCCCTGCCCGTCGCGTTCTTCGACCGCAATCCGGTCGGGCGGCTCGTCACGCGCGTCACGTCGGATGTCGAGGCGCTGAACGAGCTGTTTACGGCGGGGGTCGTCGCCGGGCTGGGGGACCTGTTCACGCTCGTGGCGATCGCCAGCATCATGATCGTCACCGATTGGCGCCTCGCGGTGGCCGCGTTCCTGGTGATCCCGCTCGTGTACGTGACATCGCGCGTCTTCCGCGCCAAGGTCCGCGAGTCGTACCGGGACATCCGGTTCCGCCTGGCGCGGATCAATGCATTTCTTCAGGAGCGGCTCACGGGGATGCGCATCGTGCAGCTGTTCGGGCGCGAGCGCTCGGAGGCACGCCGCTTCGACGCGTTCAATCGGAGCTATCTCGATGCCAACCTCCGCTCGATCACGATCTACGCGCTGTATCTGCCCGCGATCGAGGTGCTGACGTCCGTGGCGCTGGCGAGCCTGCTCGTCGCGGGCGCGCATCGGATCGCCCTGCAAACCCTCACGGTGGGAACGATCGCGGCCTTCCTGCAGCTCGTGCGGCGATTCTTTCAGCCGCTGCAGGATCTGTCGGACAAGTACAACACGCTGCAGCAGGCGATGGCGTCATCGGAGCGGATATTCAAGCTCCTCGACGAGCCGACCGGGGTGGGCGGAGTCGCGCCACTGCGGGCACTCCCCGGCGCGCCCATCCCCGCCGCGCGCCCGCGCCCGGATGCCGGGTCCGGCGTGACCGTGGAATTCGAGGATGTGTGGTTCGCCTACGATCTCGCGCACATCGGCGGACCGGCCGGGCGCGCCGCCACGCAGGCGACCGAGCCGGAGTGGGTCCTCAAGGGGATCAGCTTCCGTGCGGCGCCCGGAGAGACGATCGCCCTCGTGGGCCACACGGGCGCGGGAAAGACGACGATCGTCAGTCTGCTCCTGCGCTTTTACGATCCGCAGCGCGGGCGCATCACGCTCGACGGTGTCGACATCCGCGCCATGTCCCTCGACGAGCTGCGGTCGCGCATCGGCTACGTCCAGCAGGACATCTTCCTTTTCGCGGGCGACGTCGCGGCCAATATCCGCCTGTCGGCGCCGCGGTCGGACGCGGACGTGGTCGCCGCAGCGGCGCGCGTCGGCGCCGATCGCGTCATCCGGCGGTTGTCGGGCGGCTATCACCATCAACTGGCGGAGCGGGGCGCGTCGATCAGCGTCGGCGAGCGGCAGCTGCTGTCGTTCGCACGCGCCATCGCGGCCGATCCCGCTCTGCTCGTGCTCGACGAGGCCACGAGCGCGGTGGACAGCGAGATCGAGGCGGAGATCCAGGAGGGGCTCGCCGCGCTCATGCAGGGCCGCACGACGATCGCGATCGCGCACCGCTTGAGCACGATCGTCGACGCCGACGAGATCCTGGTCATGCAGCACGGGGAGATCCGCGAGCGCGGATCCCACCGCGAGCTCCTCGTTCGCGGGGGCCTGTACGAGCGCCTTTTCCGGCTGCAGGTCGGGGAGCTCGAAGCATCCGCGTGAGGGGCGTCCGCGGCGCAGGCACCTTCCTTGCCAGCCATGGCGGCGTGTCCTAGCTTAGCGCGGTCGCGTCCCACCGAATTCGGCCGGTCCCGTTGTTGCTGGTCCTCTCGGTCGTCATCGCCGGTGTGGCCGTCCATTACCTGCTAAGAGGTCCATAGTGGAGCTCACGTACGCATCGCGCAGCGATGTCGGGATGATCCGCGCTGGCAACGAGGACAGCGTGCACGCCGATGCGACCCCGCAGCGCGGAATTTTCGTTGTCGCGGACGGGATGGGGGGACACGCGGCCGGAGAAGTCGCCAGTGCGATGGCCGTGCAGATCATCACGCGAGAGCTCGGCGCCCGGACGACCGCATCGCTCGACGCCGCCGAGGCCGCCTTGCGCGAGGCGATCCGGGCGGCGAATCGCGCGATCTTCGACCATACGTTGTCCGAGTCGGAGAAACAGGGGATGGGGACGACCGTCTCCGTGCTCATCCTGCTCGCGGGGCACTATCTCATCGGGCAGGTCGGTGACTCCCGGATCTATCGGTGGCGCGACGGCCAGCTGGAGCAGCTCACCAAGGACCACTCCTACGTCCAGGAGCAGGTGGACGCCGGATACCTGACCCCGGCGCAGGCGCGCGCGCATCCCTACAGCAATGTGATCACGCGCTGCGTGGGCGCGACGCCGGACCTGCAGGCCGACACGTATCGCGGGGAGCTGCAGGCGGGGGACCTCTTTCTCGTCGCGAGCGATGGACTGACGGGGATGGTGGAAGACGACCGCCTCCACGAGATCATCGCCTCGAAGCTCTCCCCCGGCCGGCTGGTGGACGCCCTCATTCACGAGGCGAACGGCCACGGGGGACTCGACAACATCACGGCGATCGTCGTCCAGGTGATCGCGGTCGACGACGGCCGGAGCGACCTCCCCACCGCCGAATATCCCAAAATAGACAGCGCTCCCGTCCCGTAGGATGCCGGAGCGCTCGCTCGACGAGGCGTGTCGCCTGTACCTCGGCAATATTCTGTACGCGCTCGAGCGCGCGGCGATGAGTCTCGAGGGAGAGGGGCGGCCGGACGACGCGGGCTTCTATCGCGCCATCGCGCGCGTGCTGGCCGAGGCGTACGGCCGGGAGAAGCCGGGGCCCGAGGCCTGATGCCTCACGTACCGATCGACGGCCTCGCTTATTGCGAGGCCGTCGATGACAGGAGACAGGATACAGCTTGCGAGCTCCCGAGGAGGGACTCGAACCCCCGACCCGGCGGTTAACAGCCGCCTGCTCTACCAACTGAGCTACTCGGGAAAAAGCTTCGTACGGTCGTTACGCTCGACGCGCGAGGAACCTAACGGTCACTGCGCCGCACTGACAAGCCGCGCGGCGCCGCGCGGCGCAGGCAGCACCGTTCGCAGCCACTGCCCCGTGTGCGAGCCGTCCACCGCCGCGATCTCCTCGGGCCGACCCATCGCCACGACCTGCCCCCCGCGCGCGCCCGCCTCCGGCCCGAGATCGATCACCCAATCCGCCAGCTTGATCACGTCGAGATTGTGCTCGATCAGCACCAACGTGTGGCCCTGGTCCACGAGCCGGTCGAAAACGTCGGCCAGCTTTCTGATGTCCTCGAGGTGGAGCCCCGTCGTCGGCTCATCCAGGACGTACAGCTTGCGCCCTCCCTTCTTGGACGCTCGCGTGAGCTCCCGCGCGATCTTGATGCGCTGCGCCTCCCCCCCCGACAGCGTCGTCGCGGGCTGGCCGAGCCGCAGGTACCCGAGCCCGACGCGCTGCAGCTGCCAGAGCGCCGAGATCAGCCCGGTCTCCTTCGGGAACGTCAGGATCGCGTCGTCGACCGTCAGCTCCAGAACATCCGCGATCGAGAGGCCCCGCACCCGGACCTCGAGCACCTCCGGCTGGAACCGCCGCCCCGCGCACGCGTCGCACGGCACGAAGACATCCGCCATGAACACCATCTCGACCTGGATGTACCCCGCGCCCTCGCACGTCTCGCAGCGGCCGCCCGCGACGTTGAAGCTGAACGTGCCCGCCGTGTACCCGCGCTCCCGCGCGAGCGGGGTCGCCGCGAACAGCCGCCGGATGTCGTCGAACGCGCGGATGTAGGTCACGGGATTCGACCGCGGAGACCGGCCAATCGGCTCCTGGTCGATGCGGACGACATCCGCGATCTCCTCCGCGCCCGTCAGCGAGGCGAGCGCCCCGACCCGTTCCCCCAAATGCAGCTTGGCCGAATGGTCTCCATGCAGCCGAGTCTCGAGCGCGCGATACAGGACATCATGCACCAGCGTGCTCTTGCCCGACCCGGACACGCCGGTCACGACGGTGAGCGCGCCGATCGGGATCCGAACATCGATGCCTTGCAGGTTATGCTCGCGCGCCCCGGTAAGCGCGATCCATCCCTTCCCCCCCCGCATCCGCTCGAGCGGCCGTCGCTCCGCCGGGAGCGGGATCGCGCGCGCGCCCGTCAGATATTGCCCGGTGAGCGGACTCTCCTCGGCCCGCGCAATCGGTCCCGCAAAGACGAGCCGGCCACCGTTGGTCCCGCTCCCCGGTCCCAGCTCGACCATGTAGTCCGACCGCCGGATCGCGTCCAGGTCATGCTCGACCATGAGAACGGTGTTGCCCGCATCGCGCAGCCGTGCAAGCAGTCGGAGCAGCCGGTCCATATCGCGGGGGTGCAGCCCGATCGAGGGCTCATCCAGGACGTACAGGGTGTCGACCAGGCGAGATCCCAGCGAGTTGGCGAGCGCGATGCGCTGGGCCTCACCGCCCGACAGGGTCCGCGCGGCGCGTCCAAGCGAGAGATAGCCAAGCCCGACGTCGCAGAGGAACTGTACGCGGCTCCGTACCTCCGCCAGAATGTGGGCGGCCACCTGCCGCTCGAAGCGCGCCAGCGCAAGCCCGTCGAGCCACACCAGCAGCTCGTCCGCGGGCAACTCCGTCACCTCGGCGATCGTCCGTCCGCCGACCCGCACC
>PLLD01000328.1 GCA_003141205.1 Gemmatimonadota bacterium | reverse complement strand
CGAGCTCCAGCTCACGGCCGACATCTCGGCGGCGTACTACACGCTGACGACGGCATCACAGACGGCCCAGATCCAGGACGCCAACGTGGCGAAGGCGCGTGAAGAGCTGTTGTTCGCGGACGAGCGCTACCGCGTCGGCGCCGCGAGCTTCCTCGATGTCGCCGATGCGCGCGCGTCCTATGCGCGCGTGGAGAACGACCGTATCGGCGCGGTCTACGACTATCACAAGGCGTTCGCCGCGCTCGAGAGCGCCGTCGGGCGCCCGCTGCGGTGAGCCGCAGCCCGCACCGCCCTCTGGGGGGCCCATGACAAGACGGGGCAAGTGGACGCTGTGGATCCTCTTTGTCATCGCGCTCGTCGGCGCGATCGGCGCCGCAGCGGCGGCCGCGGCCCGCAAGGGAGTCGCCGTGCGCATCGAGCCCGTCGCGCGGCGCGACCTCGTCGCATCGGTGACGGCGAGCGGACAGGTGGAACCGCACACGCGCGTGCAGCTCAGCGCCGACATCAGCGGCCGCATCATCCGGCTCGCCGTGAAGGAGGGGGCGGCCGTCACCAAGGGGCAGTTCCTGTTGCAGATCGACCCCGCCACCTACCAGGCGGCGCGCGACCGCGCGCAGGCGGCGCTCGCGGGAGCGCGCGCGCAAGTCCTGCAGAGCCGGGCCAATCTCGGCCAGGCCCAGCGCGCGATGGAGCGCACCGCCAAGATCAAGGCGGCCAACGGAGCGCTCATCTCGGACGAGCAGCTCGAGCAGCTGCGCACGCAGGTCGAGGTCGACAAGGCGGCGCTCGCCTCCGCCCAATTCACCGTCGAGCAGTCGGTCGCCGCCGTGCGCGACGCCGAGAGCAGTCTATCGAAGACGACGATTCGCGCACCGATGAGCGGTCGCGTGACCCGGCTCGATGTGGAGCAGGGGGAGACGGCGATCGAAGGCACGTTCAGCAAGGAGGCGGCGACCCTGCTCACCATCAGCGACATGCAGTCGCTGGAGACCAAGATCAAGGTCGATGAGACCGATGTCGCGCACCTCTCGATCGGGGATTCCGCGATCGTGCAGATCGACGCGTTTCCCGACACGACGTTCGTCGGCCGCGTGACCGAAATCGCGAACAGCTCGATCAAGACGGCCGCGGAGGCCGCGTCGTCGACGCCGACCACGGATCAGGCGATCAACTTCGAGGTCACGGTGCAACTGGTCAATCCGCCGCCCGACACGCGCCCGGATTTCTCCGCCACGGCGAAGATCATCACGGGAACCCGGTCCCGCGTCCTCTCCATCCCGATCATCGCCCTCACCGTCCGCGAGCACGAGGCGCTCCCCAACGGCGACACGGCGGTCACCCTGGCTCGTGCGACGCCGAAGAAGCATGTGGGGCTGGCCGACGTCGAAGGGGTCTTCGTGGTCGGCGCGGACAACACGGTCAGCTTTCGGCCCGTCAAGGTCGGAATCGCCGGCGACGAGTACTTCGAGGTCCTGAGCGGGCTGCGCGAAGGGGACCGCATCGTCGGTGGCCCCTACCAGGCGATCCGCGATCTCAAGGATGGCAAGACCGTGCACCAGATGCAGGACGAAACCGCGGCGGGAGCACGCTCATGATCGCGCCCACGGGGGCGGACTGCGTCATCATGACCCGCGGGCTGCGGCGCGATTACGACATGGGGGGCGAGATCGTGCATGCCCTGCGTGGCGTCGATCTCGCCGTCGAGCGCAACGAGTACCTCGCGATCATGGGCCCGTCGGGGTCCGGCAAGTCGACCCTGATGAACCTCATCGGCTGCCTCGACACGCCCACGGGCGGCGAGTACTGGCTGAACGGCTCGCTGGTCTCCGACATGTCCGACGATGCGCTCGCCCAGGTCCGCAACCGCGAGATCGGATTCGTCTTCCAGACGTTCAACCTGCTTCCGCGGGCGACGGCGCTGCAGAACGTGGAGCTGCCTCTCGTCTACGCCGGCGTCTCGGCCGCGGAGCGTCGCTCGCGCGCCACCCGGGTCCTGGAACGCGTCCAGCTCGCCGATCGCATGGGCCATCGCCCGCCCGAATTGTCGGGCGGCCAGCGCCAGCGCGTCGCGATCGCGCGCGCGCTCATCAACGATCCCGCCATCCTGCTCGCAGATGAGCCGACGGGCAACCTCGACTCGACCACGTCGGGGGAGATCATGCGCGTCTTCGCGGAGCTCGCCGCCGGCGGCCAGACGGTGATTCTGGTGACGCACGAGCCGGACATCGCGGCCCACGCCGCCCGCACCATCGTGCTCCACGACGGCGCCATCGTCCAGGACACGCGTGTCGGTCATTGAGGCCGTCAAGCTCGCCCTGAGCCAGCTGCGCACGCAGAAGCTGAAGACGGCGCTCACGCTGATCGGCGTCACGATCGGCGTCATGTTCCTGGTCGCGGTCGTCTCGGTGGTCAACGGGATGACGCGCTACGTCGAGACCGACTTCGCCGGAAAGTTTCTCGGCGTCAATACGTTCAACCTGCGCCCGCACCCGGACATCAACACGGGCGAGGTGACGGCCGCGCAGATGCGGGAGTGGCAGCACCGGCCGAAGATCACGGTCGAGGATGCGGAGGCCGTGCGCGCCGCATTGCCGGCGGGTACCCGGTGGGCCATCCAGGACGTCAGCTGGATGCTCCCGAAATCGGCCTATGCCCAGGGCGGCCCGGAATCGCTCGTGCAGGGGATCACATCCGAGTTCTTCTCGATCAAGAACCTCAACGTCGTCGAGGGACGGCCGATCACGGAGGAGGAGGACACGTACGGTGCGTCGGTCGTCGTGATCGGCCCGGAAGTCGCGACCCAATTCTTTCCGGGACTCGATCCGGTTGGACGGGAGCTGCGGATTCGGGGGCTGCCCTTTCGCGTGGTCGGCGTGCTGGAGAAACAGGGCAGCTTCTTCGGGCTGTCCCTCGACCGGCAGGTCTTCGGGCCGTTTCGCTCCCCGTTGTCGGAGATGATGCATAACCGCGCAAACATCTACGGCGTCGTCGTCCAGGCGTCGTCCGCCCCGGCGCTGGTGGACGCCGAGCAACGCACTCGCGAGGTCATGCGGAACCGGCATCAGCTGCATCCCGGCGAGCCCGACGATTTCGCCCTGGAATCATCGGAGTCGGCGCTCGCGAGCTGGCACCAGATCCGGACCTACCTGACGCTGGGCGCCATCGTGTTGCCGGCGATCGGGCTGCTGGTGGGCGCCATCGTCATCATGAACATCATGCTCGTCGCCGTGGCCGAGCGGACGCGGGAGATCGGC